>NZ_LYSO01000113.1:0-19681 GCF_001728935.1 Pseudomonas sp. AP42 | reverse complement strand
TGGGGCGCATAAGATCAAGATCAAAAGCAGATCAAGAGCGACTCGCTTCGCATCGTGGTTACTGTCGAGTGTAGATACCTATGCTGCGATAGCGGTGTGTCAGTCACCGCCGCTATCGCAGGCAAGCCGCTCCCACAGAGATTCCATTCCAAAGCGAGATAGTCAGCCATAAAAAAGCCCCGCCTGATCACTCAGGCGGGGCTTTTAGTGGCGGTTGGAATCAGACGAGGGGTTTAGGCTCGTGCTCTGCTTCCGGGGCCTTGTGCTCTACCGCCTGGGCTGCGGCTGCAGCAGCTTCGGCTTCCTTGCGGCGACGACGCACTTCACGTGGGTCGTTCGGCGCACGGCCGTTCTCGGTGAGGGCACTTGCAGGTGCGGCTTCAACCACAGGGGCGGCCACTTCGGCAACCACCGGGGCTTCAACTTCAACCACGGGCGCAGGCTCCGCAACCGGCGTCGGTTCAACCACTGGGGCTGGCTCGGCGACGACTTCGGCAACCGGTGCTGGCGCTTCTTCTACCACTGGGGCAGGTGCTGGCGCTTCAACCGGGGCAGCCGGTTCGGCGGTCCACTGGAAGGCGGTCTGTTCTTCGCGAACTTCACGCACGGCCGGGGCTGCTTCTTCGACTACCGGAGCTTCTACAGCCGCTTCGATTACTGGCTGAGGCTCAACCACTGGAGCCGGTTCAACGGCAACCGCTTCGGTTTCTGGCTGTGCATCGCGAACCGGGGCAACTTCCACTTCCGGAACCACTGGGGCTTCGACAGGGGTTGTGGCTTCAACGACTGGCGCTTCAACAACCGGCGCTTCGACCGCTGGGGTTTCGGCGGCTGGCGCTTCTACGGCAACAGTGTCTTCGACGGCAGCGGTAGCGCGTTCGGCTTGCTCGTGAGCCTGGGCTTCAGCGGGGGCGCTGATGACCGAGCTGGCAACGGCAGCGGTAACGGCCAAGCCGGCAGCCAGTTCGGCGCCTGTTGGTTCGTTGTTGGCAGCTTCTGGGTTTTCGCCGGCTTCTTCCGAACCTTCGATCACGTTGCCGTTGGCATCACGCTGACGCTCACGACGGTTGCTGCGACGACGCTGGCCACGGGAGCGGCGGCGTGGACGATCGCCTTCGGCGTTGTCCTGGCCGTCTTCCTGCAGTTGCTCTTCGCCGGTCAGTACTTCTTCTTCGCTAGCGGCAGCGGCTTGCTCGGCGCGTGGTTGACGCTCTTCACGTGGCGGGCGCGGTTGACGCTCTTCACGGGGTGCGCGCTCTTCACGCGGCTGGCGGGCCGGGCGTTCTTCGGTGGTAACGGCTGCGGCAGCGGCAACGGCAGGTGCCGCGTCCAGAGGCTCGCGCAGTTCACGCACACGTTCTTCACGCTCGCCACGTGGCTTGCGGTCTTCACGTGGAGCGCGTGGGGTACGTGGGGCGCGCTCTTCACGCGGTGCACGTTCTTCACGGGCGACGGTCGGGGTTTCTTCGCGGGCTTCGCGAGGCGCACGCTCTTCGCGTGGTGCGCGTTCTTCACGCGGGGCACGTTCTTCGCGAGGCTTGCGCTCTTCGTCACGGCGGCCATTGCGGTTACGGCTCTGCTGGCGACCGTTGCGACGTTCTTCGTTGCGCGCCGGGCGCTCGGTGGCAGGTTTTTCAACCACAACCGGGGCGGCAGGCTCTTCCTTGGTGGCGAACAGGCTGACCAGCGACTTCACCAGGCCCTTGAACAGGCTTGGCTCAGGCAGGGCGGCTGGCGCGGCAACCGGGGCGGCGGCTTCGGTCGGTACCGGTGCGTTGGCGCGGGCTGGTGCAGTCTTCACGGCCGCTTCCTGGCGAACCAGGGTGCGGGTCGCAGCGGCTGGCTGGACTTCTTCGACTTCGGCGGCAGCCGCGGCGATTTCATAGCTGGACTGGCCGCTGTGGGCTTCCGGGCTGTCATCACGCAGGCGCTGGACTTCAAAGTGCGGCGTTTCGAGGTGATCGTTCGGCAGGATGACGATACGGGCACGGGTACGCAGTTCGATCTTGGTGATCGAGTTACGTTTTTCGTTGAGCAGGAAGGCCGCAACCGGAATCGGCACTTGTGCGCGAACTTCGGCGGTGCGGTCTTTCAGGGCTTCTTCTTCGATCAGGCGCAGGATCGCCAGGGACAGCGATTCAACGTCACGGATGATGCCGGTGCCGTTGCAACGTGGGCAAACGATGCCGCTGCTCTCGCCCAGGGATGGACGCAGGCGCTGACGGGACATTTCCAGCAGGCCGAAGCGCGAGATGCGGCCGACTTGCACGCGAGCGCGGTCAGCTTCCAGGCATTCGCGGACTTTCTCTTCCACGGCGCGCTGGTTCTTGGCAGGAGTCATGTCAATGAAGTCGATGACGATCAGGCCGCCGATGTCACGCAGGCGCAGCTGGCGGGCGATTTCTTCAGCCGCTTCCAGGTTGGTCTGCAGGGCGGTTTCTTCGATGTCGCTGCCTTTGGTCGCACGCGCCGAGTTGATGTCGATGGACACCAGGGCTTCGGTCGGGTCGATCACGATGGAGCCGCCGGAAGGCAGTTCGACCACGCGCTGGAAGGCGGTCTCGATCTGGCTTTCGATCTGGAAACGGTTGAACAGCGGCACGCTGTCTTCGTACAGCTTGATCTTGCTGGCGTACTGCGGCATCACCTGGCGGATGAAGGTCAGGGCTTCGTCCTGGGCTTCAACGCTGTCGATCAGCACTTCGCCGATGTCCTGGCGCAGGTAGTCGCGGATGGCGCGGATGATCACGTTGCTTTCCTGGTAGATCAGGAATGGCGCGGAGCGATCCAGGGAGGCTTCTTTGATAGCGGTCCACAGTTGCAGCAGGTAATCGAGGTCCCACTGCATTTCTTCGCTGCTGCGGCCAAGGCCGGCAGTGCGCACGATCAGGCCCATGTCGGCCGGTGCGATCAGGCCGTTCAGCGCTTCACGCAGTTCGTTGCGCTCTTCGCCTTCGATGCGACGGGAAATACCGCCGGCACGTGGGTTGTTCGGCATCAGTACGAGGTAACGACCGGCGAGGCTGATGAAGGTGGTCAGGGCTGCGCCCTTGTTGCCACGTTCTTCTTTTTCGACCTGGACGATGACTTCCTGGCCTTCGCTCAGGACGTCCTTGATGTTCACGCGGCCTTCGGGGGCTTTCTTGAAGTATTCGCGGGAGATTTCTTTAAGGGGCAGGAAGCCGTGGCGCTCGGAGCCGAAATCGACAAAGGCAGCCTCAAGGCTTGGTTCGATGCGAGTGATACGGCCTTTATAGATGTTGGCCTTTTTCTGCTCGCGTGCACCGGATTCGATGTCCAGGTCGTAGAGGCGCTGGCCATCTACCAGTGCAACACGCAACTCTTCGGGTTGAGTTGCGTTAATCAGCATTCTTTTCATGTTGTACCGTCGGTTTCCGGGCTGCCGGAAACGGCGTTCGGCACACACGACTTCTCACGGTCGGTGTCAGGTGCGTCAAGAGTGGTTGGCCACTCCAGTGTCCAGCAAAATCGGCCAATTGGGCCGGTATCGCGACGGACGCGTCCTGCTCGTTAGCGGTGGTGACAAAGGCACCACTTCAACAAAAGCTAAGGTCAGGAGGAGGAATCAACCGGCGACTGTGGACGAGATGAAGCGTCTAAAACAAGCCTAGTGCTACACAGTCCGACGGTTGTGCATCTCCACCCTACACGTATCCCTGATAATTCGGGTGCTGCCGCGCGCAGAATCCGCAGCGGGTTGGCATTTACCGTGTACTCCAATGGGGAGTCCACGCTCATGGCTAAACAAGACTAGGTGTGGGCGGTTGCGCTCTCACTCAGCTCTTAACAGGCGTTGTTTCCGAAGCATTCGCCACGGTCTGGCTCAAAACTGACTGCACTTTGTGAACTGGCCGTAAATATCGGCGCAAAAGGCGAGTATTCACTCTGCTTTCTGCACTCGCTTCAGGCCTCATGTCACCTGCGCTTGTTACAATCTTGAGCCTTCCTGGGTGGCGAAAGCCCCGTAGGACGGCCTCGCGTCCTGATGAATTGCGATGGTCAGGGCCGGCAGTTTGCCGCAAGTCCTCTGTCCAGGCCGCTTTTGGCGGCGTTCGCGACTATAGCAGTAATGATTAAGTGCTTCAATTCCATAAAAAATTGTTATCATCGCCGCCATGACGACTACCGCCCCCCCGACCCCCAGCGTCCAGCTGCTTGAGGTCTCGCCGGAATATGCCGGCCAACGCATCGACAATTTTCTCCTGGCCAGGCTCAAAGGCGTGCCCAAGACCTTGATTTACCGCATCTTGCGCAAAGGCGAAGTGCGCGTGAACAAGGGGCGCATCAAGCCTGAGTACAAGCTGCAGGCGGGCGATATCGTCCGTGTGCCGCCCGTGCGCGTGCCTGAGCGCGACGAGCCGGTGCCGCTGGCCCAAGGCCTGTTGCAGCGCCTGGAAGCGTCGATTGTGTTCGAAGACAACAAGCTGATCGTGATCAACAAGCCCTGTGGCATTGCGGTTCACGGCGGCAGTGGCTTGAACTTCGGCGTGATCGAAGCCTTTCGTCAGTTGCGCCCCGATTGCAAGGAGCTGGAGTTGGTTCATCGCCTGGACCGCGACACGTCTGGCCTGCTGATGATCGCCAAGAAGCGCAGCATGTTGCGCCATCTGCACACCGCCCTGCGTGGCGATGGCGTGGACAAACGCTACATGGCGCTGGTGCGCGGCAACTGGGCCAGCTCGATCAAGAGCGTGCGTGCGCCGTTGCAAAAGAGCAACCTGCGCTCCGGCGAGCGCATGGTCGAAGTGGACGAGGAGGGCAAAGAGGCCCTGACCCTGTTCAAGGTGCTGCGTCGCTTCGGGGACTTTGCCACCATGGTCGAGGCCAAGCCGGTGACCGGGCGCACCCACCAGATTCGGGTGCACACCCTGCATGCAGGTCACTGCATCGCCGGTGACACCAAGTACGGCGACGAGGATTTCTCCAAGGAAATTCGCGACCTGGGCGGCAAGCGGCTGTTCCTGCACGCCTACATGCTCACCGTGCCGCTGCCCGATGGCGGCGAGCTGAAACTGCAGGCGCCGGTCGATGAAATGTGGGCCAAGACCGTGGAGCGTTTGAGTGTCGCACCTTGACTACAAGCTGCTGATCTTCGATTGGGACGGGACGCTGGCCAATTCCATTGGCCGCATCGTCGAGTCCATGCACATGGCCTCGACCCGCTCGGGCTTTGACTTGTGCACGGACCTGGCAGTCAAGGGCATTATCGGCCTGGGTTTGCCTGAAGCCATTCGCACCCTGTACCCCGACATCAGCGACGCCGAGTTGGTAGCGTTTCGCGAGCACTACGCCGACCACTACATTGCGTTGGAGGCTACACCTTCGCCGCTGTTTGAAGGTGTGGTGCAATCGCTGGAAGCGTTTCGTGCCCAGGGGTATCACCTGGCGGTCGCCACCGGCAAGGCTCGTCGCGGCCTGGACCGTGTGCTCAAGGCTCACGGCTGGGAAGATTACTTTGATATCACCCGCGCTGCGGATGAAACCGCCAGCAAGCCCCACCCGTTGATGCTGGAGCAGATCCTTGCGCACTGTGGCGTAACACCACGCGAGGCATTGATGGTGGGCGATGCGTCTTTCGACCTGATGATGGCGCGCAATGCGGGCATGGACAGCGTCGCGGTCAGCTACGGCGCCCAGTCGGCCGAGGCATTGCAGCAATACGAACCGAGACTGACGATTGATCATTTTTCCGAACTACAGGCCTGGCTCAGCCGGGCCCGATAAGTCTTTGCTGGGGTTGATGGCATGAGTGACGAGTGGAAAGCGCCTGAAAAGGCCGAGAGCGGTGATGATAAAAGCTGGAAGCTGCTGGAGAAGACCCTACTGGCGAGCGTCCAGGAGCAGCGGCGCTCGCGGCGCTGGGGGATTTTCTTCAAGCTGCTGACCTTTGTGTACCTGCTTGGGATGCTGGCGCTGTTCAGCCCGCTGATGGACATGGAAAAGAGTGCCACCCGTGGCAGCCATTACACCGCCTTGATTGAGGTGCGCGGCGTGATTGCCGACAAGGAGCCTGCCAGTGCCGACAATATTGTCACCAGCCTGCGCGCAGCTTTTGAGGACCCCAAGGTCAAAGGCGTGGTCCTGCGCATCAATAGCCCAGGCGGCAGCCCGGTGCAGTCGGGCTATGTGTATGACGAGATTCGTCGTCTGCGCGCCTTGCATCCGGATACCAAGCTCTATGCCGTGATCTCCGACCTGGGTGCCTCGGGCGCCTATTACATTGCCAGTGCCGCAGACCAGATCTATGCCGACAAGGCCAGCCTGGTGGGTTCTATTGGTGTGACCGCGGCCGGTTACGGTTTTGTCGGTGCCATGGAGAAGCTGGGGGTAGAGCGTCGCACCTACACCTCGGGTGAGCACAAGTCGTTCCTCGATCCTTTCCAGCCGCAGAAGGCGGATGAAACCGCGTTCTGGCAGGGCGTTCTCGACACTACTCATCGTCAGTTCATTGCCAGCGTCAAGCAGGGCCGTGGGGATCGTCTGAAGGATAAAGACCATCCAGAGCTGTTTTCCGGCCTGGTCTGGTCGGGTGAACAGGCGTTGCCGCTGGGCCTGATCGATGGCCTGGGCAGTGCCAGTTCGGTGGCGCGGGATGTGATTGGCGAGAAGGAGTTGGTGGATTTTACGGTTGAGGAATCGCCGTTTGATCGCTTCTCCAAGAAGCTCGGTGCCAGTGTGGCGGAGAAGCTAGCTCTGTATATGGGCTTCCAGGGGCCGTCCCTGCGCTGAAATCTGAAGGCTGACATAGCTCAAAATGTGGGAGCGGGCTTGCTCGCGAAGGCGGTGGATCAGTCGCACTTGTATTGGCTGACACTCCGCTTTCGCGAGCAAGCCCGCTCCCACATTTGGTTTTGCAGTGTTCTTAAGGAATTTTCACGCCTTCGGTCAGCAGCATGTCCACCAGCCGAATCAGTGGCAGCCCTACAAGGCTGGTCGCATCCGGCCCGTCCGTGCTCTGGAATAAGCTCACACCCAGTCCCTCTGCCTTGAAGCTGCCCGCACAGTCATAAGGCTGCTCGATCCGCAGGTAGCGCTCAATACGTTCTGCATCCAGTTCACGCATCTGCACGGTAAAGGGCACGCAGTCCACCTGGCAGTGCCCAGTCTCGCTGTTGAGCAGCGCCAGGCCCGTGAGGAAGCTCACGCGCTTGCCGCTGGCCGCCAGCAGTTGCTCGCGAGCGTTTTCGTAGGTGTGGGGCTTGCCGATGATCCGGCCTTCCAGTGCAGCGACCTGATCCGAGCCAATGATTAAATGGCCAGGATGGCTGGCGGCAAGGGCACGGGCCTTTTGCTCGGCCAGGCGCTTGACCAGTTCGATGGCGGACTCATCCGGGCGGTGGCTTTCGTCGATATCCGGCGAGCTGCAGGTGAACGGCAGGTGCAGGCGGCTCAGTAATTCCCGGCGATAAACCGAGCTGGACGCGAGTAATAAAGGCAGCATATACGTCTCCTCAAGGCAGTCGCCGATTCTAGCGACGTGACCGGCTGACGCACAGGGCTGAATTTCCTTTGACATGGCCGGGTGCATCCCTATAATGCTGCGCCTATGTTGAATGACCCGATTCCACCTCACGTTGACCCGCGCAAATTGGCTGATCGTGGCACCACCCTTCAAGGTGAAGTGCTGCTGGCCGATTTGGAGAGACTCTGCGACCCGCTTTCCGACACTGTCGGTACGGTGCAGGCACAATTCGTTTTTGAACGAGATGAACGTAAATCTGTGGTAATCCACAGCGTTATCGACACCGAAGTCAAAATGGTTTGCCAGCGTTGTCTTGAGCTGGTCACCCTGCCGATCCACAGCGAATGCAGTTATGCTGTGGTGAAAGAGGGTGCGAATACCCAGTCGTTGCCGAAAGGTTATGACGTGCTGGAACTGGGCGAAGATCCATTGGATCTGCATGCACTGATCGAGGAGGAGCTTTTGCTCGCCTTGCCCATTGTGCCTGCTCATCATCCGGAAGAATGCCAGCAGCCGGAGGGTCTCGATGACGAGGCCGAGCCGAGCGAGGACGAGGTAACGCGGTCCAACCCGTTCAGTGTATTGGCGCAGTTAAAGCGTGACCCAAACGTTTAGGAGTTAATCAATTATGGCTGTTCAGCAGAACAAAAAATCCCGCTCCGCCCGTGACATGCGCCGTTCGCACGACGCTCTCGAGGCTAGCACCCTGTCTGTGGAAAAGACCACTGGTGAAGTTCACCTGCGTCACCACGTATCGCCAGAAGGCGTATACCGTGGCCGTAAAGTGATCGACAAGGGCGCTGACGAGTAATCACTTGTCTGCTCAAGTCATCGCGATTGACGCAATGGGCGGGGACTTCGGTCCCCGCAGCATTGTTCAGGCCTGCATTGCCAGCCTGTCTGCCACGCCCTCGCTGCACCTGACCCTCGTCGGTCAACCCTCCCTACTTGAAGAACTGATTGCCAGCCATCCGGCGGTGGATCGCGCGCGCCTGACGATTACGCCAGCCAGCGAAACCATTGGCATGGATGAAAAGCCGGCGGTTGCCCTGCGTGGCAAACCCGATTCTTCAATGCGGGTGGCCCTTGAGTTGTTGCGTGATGGCAAGGTGCAAGCCTGTGTCAGTGCCGGTAATACCGGCGCGTTGATGGCCTTGTCGCGGCATGTGCTCAAAACCTTGCCGGGTATTGATCGGCCAGCCATGGTGGCGGCGATCCCGACGCAGAAGGGCTATTGCCAACTGCTGGACCTGGGCGCCAATGTCGATTGCAGCGCCGAGCACCTGTTGCAGTTCGCCGTAATGGGCTCGGTGGCCGCCGAGGCGCTGGGCGTAGCCCGACCCAGGGTGGCCCTGCTGAATATTGGCACCGAGGACATCAAGGGCAACCAGCAGGTCAAGCTTGCCGCCACCTTGTTGCAAGGCGCGCGGGGTTTGAACTACATCGGCTTTGTCGAGGGCGATGGTTTGTACCGTGGCGAAGCTGACGTGGTGGTGTGCGACGGCTTTGTCGGTAATATCCTGCTCAAGTCCAGCGAAGGCCTGGCAACTATGATTGCCACGCGTATCGAAGCTTTGTTCAAGCGCAACCTGGCGTCACGCATGGTGGGTGCCTTGGCGCTGCCCTTGATGCGACGCTTGCAGGCCGACCTGGCGCCAGCACGACACAACGGTGCAAGCTTTCTTGGCTTGCAGGGTATTGTGGTGAAAAGCCACGGTTCGGCCGGTGTGCTGGGCTTTCAAAGTGCAATTGCGCGGGCCCTGATCGAGATTCAAGAGAACCTGCCGCAACGCTTGCACGGCCGTCTTGAGGATCTGTTGCCTTAGGCGAATTGGCCCGGGAGTGCTTAAATGTGACCGGCCAGTTCAATTGACCATCCAATCTGTCAGTTTCGTTTGCGCCTACCGTAGGCGCGAGCATTTTTGACGACCAGATCATTAGGGGCTTGTTACATGTCTACATCCCTCGCATTCGTCTTTCCAGGGCAGGGTTCGCAGTCCCTCGGCATGTTGGCCGAGCTGGGCGCGCAATACCCGCTGATCCTGGACACCTTCAAGGAAGCTTCCGACGCCCTGGGTTATGACCTGTGGGCACTGACCCAGCAAGGGCCGGAAGCGCTGCTCAACCAAACCGATAAAACCCAGCCGGCCATCCTCACCGCT
The DNA here is from genome assembly GCF_001728935.1 of Pseudomonas sp. AP42. Lineage (NCBI taxonomy): Bacteria > Pseudomonadati > Pseudomonadota > Gammaproteobacteria > Pseudomonadales > Pseudomonadaceae > Pseudomonas > Pseudomonas sp. AP42. The sequence continues at coordinate 10,036 of NZ_LYSO01000113.1, read as the reverse complement.
TCGATCGCCCTATGGCGCTTGTGGCTGGCAGAAGGCGGCGCACGCCCTGCCTTTGTCGCGGGTCACAGCCTGGGCGAGTACAGTGCCCTGGTGGCTGCGGGCAGCCTGACCTTGGCTGAAGCGGTCAAGCTGGTCGAGCGTCGTGGTCAACTGATGCAAGAAGCCGTTCCGGCCGGGCAGGGCGGCATGGCCGCTATCCTGGGCCTGGACGACGCGGTGGTGATCGAGGCCTGCGCCGAAGCGGCGCAAGGCGAAGTGGTGAGCGCGGTGAACTTCAACTCCCCAGGCCAGGTGGTGATCGCCGGCGCCAAGGCGGCTGTCGAGCGTGCCATCGAAGGTTGCAAGGCCCGTGGCGCCAAGCGTGCCCTGCCATTGCCGGTGAGCGTGCCGTCCCACTGCGAACTGATGCGCCCGGCTGCCGAGCGTTTTGCTGAGTCTATCGCGGCTATCAACTGGCAGGCGCCGCAGATTCCGCTGGTGCAGAACGTCAGCGCGGCCGTGGCCGCCGACCTCGACACCCTCAAGCGCGACCTGCTGGAGCAACTGTACAAGCCAGTGCGCTGGGTTGAATCGGTCCAGACCCTGGCCGCCAACGGTGCCACCGAACTGGTCGAGTGCGGTCCGGGCAAAGTCCTGGCCGGCTTGAACAAGCGCTGCGCCGACGGTGTGTCGACCGCCAACCTCAATACCCCTGAAGCCTTCGCTGCCGCTCGCGCGGCACTGGCCTGAATCCCGTACTTAGGAGAAGCCTGCATGAGTCTGCAAGGTAAAGTTGCACTGGTTACCGGCGCAAGCCGTGGCATTGGCCAGGCCATCGCCCTGGAACTGGGCCGTCAGGGCGCCGTTGTGATCGGCACCGCCACCTCCGCCTCGGGCGCCGAACGTATCGCCGCGACCTTGAAGGAAAACGGCGTACAAGGCACCGGTCTTGAGCTGAATGTGACCAGCGATGAGTCCGTGGCTGCCGTACTGGCACAGATCACTGCTCAGTTCGGTGCGCCGGCTATTCTGGTGAACAACGCCGGGATCACCCGTGACAACCTGATGATGCGCATGAAAGACGACGAGTGGTACGACGTGGTCGATACCAACCTGAACAGTCTGTTTCGCCTGTCCAAGGGCGTTTTGCGCGGCATGACCAAGGCGCGTTGGGGCCGAATTATCAATATTGGCTCCGTAGTGGGTGCCATGGGCAACGCAGGCCAAGTAAACTATGCCTCTGCCAAGGCCGGCCTGGAAGGTTTCAGCCGCGCACTGGCGCGTGAAGTCGGCTCGCGGTCGATTACGGTCAACTCGGTGGCCCCTGGGTTCATCGACACCGATATGACCCGCGAACTGCCGGAAGCACAGCGCGAAGCCTTGCTGACGCAGATTCCGCTGGGCCGTCTGGGCCAGGCTCAAGAGATCGCGAATGTGGTCACTTTCCTGGCATCTGACGGTGCGGCATACGTGACTGGGGCTACAATCCCGGTGAACGGCGGGATGTACATGAGTTAAATTGTGACGGATCGCTTCAAAAAAATGTCATACGAGCTGTCTAAAATCCGTTATAAAGCTGCAACTTAATTTATAGGCAGGTGGTCGACCGGGTACAGGGTGAAGCTTTCAGTTGAAAAGCTGAAATGGCTTTCTATACACTTACCCACTGGCCAGCTGCCTGAATTTGTCCATTAGGAGTTAAACAAGGTATGAGCACCATCGAAGAGCGCGTCAAGAAAATCGTCGCCGAGCAACTGGGCGTTAAGGAAGAAGAAGTGGTCAACACTGCTTCCTTCGTAGAAGACCTGGGTGCCGATTCCCTTGACACCGTTGAGCTGGTGATGGCTCTGGAAGAGGAATTCGAGACCGAAATCCCGGACGAAGAAGCTGAAAAAATCACTACTGTTCAAGCTGCCATCGACTACGTTACTAGCCACCAGGCGTAATAGTTTGTAGTCGTCGCTTGCTGTCAGGGAAAAACCGCACTGCTGTAACGGCGTGCGGTTTTTTCTTTAGCGGCGATGAAAAAGTGTCGTCATTAGAAAAAGGAGAGTGCTGTGTCGCGTAGACGCGTCGTAGTCACCGGTATGGGTATGTTGTCGCCACTGGGTACGGATGTGCCGAGCAGTTGGCAGGGCATTCTGGCTGGCCGCAGTGGTATTGGTCTGATCGAACATACGGACCTTTCTGCCTATTCCACCCGTTTTGGCGGCTCGGTAAAGGGCTTCAATGTCGAGGAATATCTCTCGATCAAAGAGTCCCGCAAGCTCGACCTGTTCATTCAGTACGGCCTGGCTGCCGGTTTTCAGGCGGTGCGTAACGCCGGCCTGGAAGTCACCGACGCCAACCGTGACCGCATCGGTGTGGCCATGGGTTCGGGTATTGGCGGTCTGACCAATATCGAAGAAACCAGCCGCACGCTGCATGAGACTGGCCCACGTCGAATTTCACCGTTCTTCGTACCGGGCTCGATCATCAATATGATTTCCGGCTTCCTGTCCATCCATCTGGGGGCACAGGGGCCTAACTACGCGATTTCAACGGCGTGCACCACAGGCACCCACTGCATCGGTATGGCGGCGCGCAACATTGCCTACGACGAAGCCGATGTGATGATCGCCGGCGGCGCCGAAATGGCCGCGTGCGGCCTGGGCATGGGCGGCTTCGGCGCGTCCCGTGCGCTGTCGACCCGCAATGACGAGCCGACCCGTGCCAGCCGTCCGTGGGACAAAGGCCGTGACGGCTTCGTGCTGTCCGACGGTGCCGGTGCGCTGGTGCTCGAAGAGTTGGAGCACGCCAAGGCGCGTGGTGCCACCATCTACGCCGAACTGATCGGGTTCGGCATGAGCGGTGACGCGTACCACATGACTTCACCGCCGTCCGACGGAGCGGGTGCTGCGCGTTGCATCACCAATGCCCTGCGCGATGCGAAGGTCAACCCCGACCAGGTGCAGTACATCAACGCCCATGGCACTTCGACCCCGACTGGCGACTTGGCGGAAGCCGAGGCCATCAAGTCGGTGTTCGGTGAGCATGCCTACAAGCTGGCGGTCAGCTCCACCAAGTCCATGACCGGCCACCTGTTGGGTGCGGCGGGCGCGGTCGAGGCGATCTTCAGTGTGATGGCAATCAGGGATCAGGTCGCACCGCCGACCATCAACCTTGATGAGCCGGACGAAGGCTGCGACCTGAACTTCGTGCCCCACGAAGCGCAACCCATGCCGATCGACGTGACGATTTCCAACTCGTTCGGTTTCGGTGGCACCAACGGTTCCCTGGTGTTCCGCCGGTTCGCCGAGTGATGCACAGCTGGGTCGACGGTCAGCCAGCGGACAACGTGCCCCTGAAAGATCGAGGCCTGGCGTATGGCGATGGGGTGTTCGAGACCATCGCCGTCAAGGCCGGGCAGCCGTTGCTGCTCGACCGCCACCTGCAACGCCTGGAAGAGGGTTGCAGGCGTTTGGCATTGGTGGTGGATCACGGGTTGATTCGCCACGAAGTGCTGAGCTTCGCTGCCGGCCTTGGCGACGGTATTCTCAAATTGATCCTTACCCGTGGCGACAGCTTGCGCGGTTATGGCATCAACCCTGGCGCGCCGGTGCGCCGCATCTTGCAGGGTAGTGCGCCCGCTGTTTACCCACCCACTCATGAAGTCGAAGGCGTGCGCCTGTTTGCGTGTGCCACGCGTTTGGCGCAGCAGCCGCTGCTGGCCGGTATCAAGCACCTCAATCGTTTGGAGCAGGTGATCGCGCGTGCCGAATGGCAAGATACCGAACATGCCGAAGGCCTGATGCTGGACATGTCTGGTCGGGTGATCGAAGGCATATTCAGCAACCTTTTCCTGGTGCGCAACGGCTTGTTACTAACCGCTGATCTGAGCCGTTGTGGCGTTGCCGGCGTAATGCGCGCCGAAGTGCTGGCCCAGGCACAAGCGCTGGGCGTCCCGGTGGCCGTGGCCGACATCAGTGTGGAGCAGTTGCAACAGGCCGATGAAGTCTTCGTCTGCAACAGCGTATATGGCATTTGGCCGGTGCGTGGCTGCGCTGCGATGAGCTGGCCGGTTGGGCCACTCACCCGTAAACTGCAGGGCATTGTTCGCGCGCTATTGGATATTTGAGTTGATACGAAAACTGGTGTTACTGCTGCAGATCAGCCTGGTCTCGGCGGCGTTGCTCGTGGGCTTTTCGGCCTGGAAACTCGACTCTGCTCTCAAGCAGCCCCTGAAGCTGCCTCAGGAGCAGTTGCTCGACGTACCCGCTGGCGCTACGCCGACGGGCACCTTCAATCGTCTGGAAGCCGACGGCGTGCTCGACGATGCCTTTTGGCTGCGTCTGTACTGGCGCTTCAACCTCGAAGGCCAGCCGCTGCACAGCGGTGAGTACCGCATGAGCCCGGGCCTTACCGCCGAGGGTTTGATAGGCCTGTGGCAGCGCGGCGAAGTGGTGCAGTACAGCCTGACCTTGGTGGAGGGCTGGAATTTCCGTCAGGTGCGCACCGCCCTGGCCAAGCATGAAAAGATCGTGCAGACCCTGGCGGGCCTGACGGACAGCGAAGTGATGGATAAGCTCGGCCACCCAGGTGTGTTTCCTGAAGGGCGGTTCTTCCCCGACACCTACCGTTTTGTCCGCGGCATGACCGATGTCGAATTCCTGAAAAAAGCCTACAACCGCCTGGACGATGTACTCGCCCAGGAGTGGAGCAGGCGGGCTGCCGACGCGCCCTACACCGACCCTTACCAAGCGCTGATCATGGCGTCGCTGGTGGAAAAGGAGACCGGTGTGCCCCAGGAGCGTGGGCAGATTGCCGGTGTGTTTGTGCGTCGCCTGAAGATCGGTATGCTGCTGCAGACCGACCCCACCGTGATCTACGGCCTGGGTGAGCGCTACAACGGTAAATTGACCCGTGCCCACCTCAAGGAAGCCAACCCCTACAACACCTACATGGTCGCCGGCCTGCCGCCTACGCCCATCGCGATGGTCGGCCGCGAGGCGATCCATGCCGCGCTGAACCCGGTGCCGGGCAGCAGCCTGTATTTCGTCGCCCGTGGCGATGGCAGCCATATATTCTCGGATAACCTGGATGCGCATAATGCCGCCGTGCGTGAGTTCCAGCTCAAGCGCCGTGCCGATTACCGTTCCAGCCCGGCCCCGGTGGTGAAACCGCTGGAAGATCCGGCACCTTCCAGCGATGCACCCACCCCTGACGTACCGATCGAGCCCGCGCCGGACACTACCGCGCCGCAAAGCCCGCAATGACTCTGACTAAGGACTGCCTGTGACTGGCTTGTTTATTACCCTGGAAGGCCCGGAAGGCGCCGGCAAAAGCACTAACCGTGACTACCTGGCCGAGCGCCTGCGTGCGCAGGGCATCGAGGTGGTGCTGACCCGTGAGCCGGGCGGTACGCCGTTGGCCGAGCGCATCCGTGAAGTGCTGTTAGCCCCGGGTGACGAGCCGATGAACCCGGACACCGAGTTGCTCCTGGTGTTTGCCGCCCGGGCACAGCACCTGGCCGAAGTGATTCGCCCGGCCCTGGCGCGGGGTGCCGTGGTGATCTGCGACCGGTTTACCGATTCCACCTACGCCTATCAGGGCGGGGGCCGGGGTTTGTCCCTGGAGCGTATCGCCACCCTGGAAACTTTCGTGCAAGGCGATCTGCGCCCCGACCTGACCCTGTTGTTCGACCTGCCGGTGGAAGTGGGCATGGCCCGCGCCAGTGCGCGGGGCCGCCTGGACCGTTTCGAGCTGGAAGGCCAGGCCTTTTTTGATGCAGTGCGCAGCGCTTTCCTGCAGCGCGCCAAGGCTGAGCCCGCACGTTATTACCTGTTGGACGCCGCCCAGCCGCTGAGCCAGGTGCAACAGGCTATCGACGCGCTGTTGCCCGCCCTGTTGGAGCGTAGCCGTGGCTGAGTCCTACCCGTGGCAGGACGGCCTCTGGCAGCAACTGGCGGGGCGCGCACAGCACGCCCACGCCTATCTGCTGCATGGGCCGGTGGGCATCGGTAAGCGCCACCTCGCCGAACGCCTGATGGGGAGCCTGTTGTGCCAACGCCCGGTCAATCTGGAGGCGTGTGGCGAGTGCAAGTCCTGCCTGTTGCTCAAGGCCGGTAGTCACCCGGACAACTATGTGCTGGAACCCGAGGAAGCGGACAAGGCCATCAAGGTCGACCAGGTGCGCGACCTGGTCAGCTTCGTGGTGCAGACCGCGCAGATGGGCGGGCGCAAAGTGGTGCTGATCGAGCCGGTCGAGGCGATGAATATCAACGCGGCCAACGCCTTGCTCAAAAGCCTTGAAGAGCCGTCCGGCGATACCGTGCTGTTGCTGGTGAGCCACCAGTCCAGCCGCTTGTTGCCGACCATTCGCAGCCGTTGCGTGCAGCAGGCTTGCCCGTTGCCCAGCGAGGCCATGAGCCTGCAATGGCTGGCGCAGGCGTTGCCCGAATGCAGCGCAGAAGAACGCGGCGAGTTGCTGACCCTGGCGGCCGGTTCGCCTTTGGCGGCGGTGAAGTTGCAGGCCCAGGGCGTGCGCGAACAGCGTGCACTGGTCGTGGATGGCGTGAAGAAACTGCTCAAGCAGGAGTTGTCCGCCACGCAACTGGCCGAAAGCGCCTGGAAGGACATTCCGCTGTTGCTGCTGTTCGACTGGTTCTGCGACTGGTCCAGCCTGATCCTGCGCTATCAGCTTACCCAGGATGAGAGCGGCCTGGGCCTGGCGGATATGCGCAAGGTCGTGCAATACCTGGCGCAAAAAAGTGCCCAGGACAAAGTGCTGAACATCCAGGACTGGATCCTCGCCCAGCGCCAGAAAGTCCTCGGCAAGGCCAACCTCAACCGCGTGCTGTTGCTCGAGGCATTGCTGGTGCAGTGGGTAGGCCTGCTCGGGCGCCGTTAAATTCCGTGGCCGACGGGTGTATCGTTGGCCCTACCTCTTTTGTGACTTAAGCCCTGATTCCTATGCTCGTAGATTCCCATTGCCACCTTGATCGCCTCGACCTTGCCCAGCACGGCGGCTCCCTCGACGCCGCCCTTGAAGCGGCCCGCCAGCGTGGTGTAGGGCACTTCCTGTGCATTGGCGTCAGCGCCGACAATGCCGCCGACGTCAAAGCCCTGGCTGATCGCTACGCCGACGTCGATTGCTCGGTGGGCATCCACCCGCTGGACCTCAAGCCTGGCGAAGCCCCGGCGCTCGATTGGTTACTGGGTGAACTCAACCACCCGCGGGTCGTGGCCATTGGCGAAACCGGCCTGGACTACCACTACGAGCCTGAAGCTGCCGAGTTGCAGCAGGCCTCGTTCCGCCTGCACCTGCAAGCCGCCCAGCAGACGCGCAAGCCGGTGATCGTCCACACCCGAGGCGCCCGCGCCGATACCCTGGCCTTGCTGCGTGAAGCCGCATTGCCGCAGGCTGGCGTGCTGCATTGCTTTACCGAAGACTGGGACATGGCCAAGGCTGCCCTGGACCTGGGGTTCTATATTTCCCTGTCGGGCATCGTCACCTTCCGCAATGCCGACGCGCTGCGCGATGTGGCCCGCCAGGTGCCTGCCGACCGCCTGTTGGTGGAAACCGACTCGCCGTACCTGGCGCCCATCCCCCATCGCGGCAAGCCGAACCTGCCCGAATATGTGCGTGACGTGGCTGATTACCTGGCGATGCTGCGCGGTGAGTCTTACGAGCGTTTTGCCGAGCAGACCACTGAAAACTTCAAGCGCCTGTTCCCGCTGGCCCACGTAGCCGGTTAGAGCGGCTGAATTGCAGGCAAAAAAAACCCGGGTTCTGGGGGGGTGAATCCGGGCTAAGACCATTAGGAGTAAAACAAGGGCACGCAGTCCGTCGGTACCCAGGTCGACGCGTCACTTGGGGGAGATGTCGCGCTGACAGTTGAAGTATTGACCACTATCCCATTCAGTCCAGTCGTGATTGATCGTTTTTTAAACAGATTTGGAATACGCCGCCTTCGCTTGAGTTCTCATTGCGCTGATGGGCAGGTTCAGGTGTTGCGTATTATTTCTGACTGATAACCACGAAATCGTTGGCGCATTGAAAGTTATGTGCCTGACGGGTTCACATAGACATTGCCCAACGACCGTTCAGTCGGGATAATCCCTCGCATCGGGTAAATCGTATCGCCACGTATCCATGGCCCTGCGCAACCCTCCCTATTTCTGACCTTTGCAGACTCTTCCTCATGCACAAAGAACCCCGTAAGGTCCGTGAGTTTCGCCGCCGTGAGCAGGAAATTCTCGACACCGCGCTCAAGCTGTTCCTCGAACAAGGTGAAGACAGCGTCACCGTCGAGATGATTGCGGATGCCGTGGGTATCGGCAAAGGCACGATCTACAAACACTTCAAGTCCAAGGCCGAAATCTACCTGCGCCTGATGCTCGACTACGAGCGCGATTTGAACGAGTTGCTGCACTCGGCCGATGTCGACAAAGACAAGGAAGCCCTGTCCCGCGCTTACTTCGAGTTCCGCATGCGTGACCCGCAGCGCTATCGCCTGTTCGACCGCCTCGAAGAAAAGGTGGTCAAAGGTCACCAAGTGCCGGAGATGGTCGAGGAACTGCACAAGATCCGTGCCTCGAACTTCGAACGCCTGACCCTGCTGATCAAGGGCCGTATCAGCGAAGGCAAGCTTGAAGACGTGCCTCCGTATTTCCACTACTGCGCCGCCTGGGCCCTGGTGCATGGCGCTGTGGCGCTGTACCACTCGCCGTTCTGGAGCAATGTGCTGGAAGACCAGGAAGGTTTCTTCCAATTCCTGATGGACATCGGCGTGCGCATGGGTAACAAGCGCAAGCACAGCCCGGAACTGCCGGGCGCCGAGAAGAGCGGCGAAACCCCTGCCACGTAAGTTATTCGCCACAGTGATGGCGCAATGATTTACTGCCAGGCGCAGTAACCCAGGAATATACTCAGGCAAGGACCTTGCTAAAAGCTGAGTTATGAGTCAGCTTTTAGCGCGCCCGAATTATCCTCTGCCGGAGTGATCCATGATCGTTGATCGTCAAGGCAGGCGTTTTCGCAATTTGCGGATCAGCCTGACTTCAGCCTGCAACTATGCGTGTACCTATTGCGTGCCAGACGGCAAGCGGTTGGTGGCTGCCCAGGATGAGCTGTCGGCCGAAGCCATGGCCCGGGGCGTGGCTTACCTGATCGAAGCGGCGGGTATCGAGCGCTTGCGCATTACTGGCGGTGAGCCGCTGGTCAGTCCCAAGCTGGAAGCCTTCATGGGCGCGGTAGGGCAGATGGGCCTGAGCGACATCAGCCTGACCACTAACGGCCAACTGCTGGCGCGCAAACTGCCGTTGCTGGTGGCTGCCGGCATTCGGCGCATCAATGTCTCCCTCGACACGCTGGATGCCGACGCTTTTCGCAGCATCGCCCGTGGCGGCGACCTGGCCACCGTGCTCGATGGCATGGACCAGGCCAGTGCTGCCGGGATCAAGATCAAGGTCAACATGGTACCGTTGCGCGGCCAGAACCTGGACCAGGTGATGCCGCTGCTCGATTACTGCCTGGAGCGTGGTTACGAGCTGCGCTTTATCGAACTGATGCGCATGGGCCACCTGGCCAAAGACTCCAACGCATTCCTGCAACAGTTCGTCAGCTTGCAACAGCTGCTCAGCTTGATCGGCGAACAACATGAATACCTGCAAGCCAACGCGCCCGTCGATGCGACTGCGGTACGCTACGAAGTGCCGGGCAAGGGCTTCTTCGGCGTGATCGCCAACGAGAGCGTACCGTTCTGCCGCACCTGTTCGCGGTTGCGATTGTCCTCCACCGGTTGGCTGCATGGGTGCCTGTCGTCCAGCAATCGCCATTATGTTGGTGACTTGCTTGATCAACCGCGTCACCAGGCGTTGCCGGCGTTGCAGGGCTTGTTGATGAAAGCCTTGGCTGACAAGCAGGAAGTGGCGTTTTCCGGCGGTGCCACGATCATGAAGATCATCGGCGGCTGATCGCGTTTTAATTCGGTTGCACATCAGTGGTGGGAGCTGGCTTGCCTGCGATGCTTATAGATCCTTGCAACTTTCAAGGTTATAGCCACCGACGGTAACC
>NZ_LYSO01000112.1:0-20036 GCF_001728935.1 Pseudomonas sp. AP42 | reverse complement strand
GGTTACCGTTGGCTGCTACAACCTACAAGATTGTGTAGATACCTGTGGTCATCGCAGGCAAGCCAGTTCACACAAGGGGCAGTATTTCAAGTGGGGAAGGTGTAGGCCCGCTCTACCTTGCACACTCGCGTGTGAAACGCCGCATACCAAGTGGCCCGCCCTTGCTCGCGCACCTGCCGATGCTCGGCCTGCTGTTTCCAGGCCAGGATCGCCGCCTCGCTGGTCCAATAGGACACGGTGATTCCCAGCCCATCCTCCCGCGCTGATTCCACCCCCAGAAACCCCGGTTGTTGCCTGGCCAGTTCCAGCATACGTGTGGCGGCTTCGCCATAACCCTGATCGCCATCCGTACGCAGCGAGCTGAAAATCACCGCGTAATACGGTGGGGCGGGTGTCTTGGCGATCATGCCGATACCTCCTGGCAGGCGTTGAGCAGCGCAATCGCCAGCGGCGGCGTGATGCCCTTGAGCGCGGCGCGTTCGGGCTGGAACAGGGTGGCGACGAAGAACGGGTGGTCGAGCAGTTCCACCGCGCGCAGGTCGCCCGCCGAATCGTGGCCGGTGGGGATCAGGTTGGCTTGCAGCAGGGCGTCGGCGAAGGTGGGGTTGATGCCGTAGCGGCAGCGGTATCCTTCGTGGATAGCCAGGCTGCCGTAGGCCTGGGCAATGCGCGTGTATGGGGCCAGGCGCACGGTGTCGCTCACTTCCACCAGGGAGCAGTCCAGCGGCGTGATGACGGCGCGCTCAGCATCCGGTACTAATTCGCCGTGCTGGGCATCGGCCCAACCGAGCACGTTGCGGGCATATTCCAGCACGGCATGTTGAAAACCGCCGCAGGTGCCGAGGAAAGGGCGACCTTGTTCGCGGGCAAAACGGATCGCCCGCAGGGCGCCGTCGACATCGCGATAGGGGCTGCCGGGCACGCACCAGAAGCCGTCAAAGTCGTGCAGGGCAGAAGTGCAGGTGAGGGTGTCGGTGGCCAGCCATTGCACCTGGACACTCAGGCCCAGAGCGTCGGCGGCCTGTTGCAGGGCCACGGGAATGGCCTGGTGGGCGGTCACATCGGGGTGGTAGTCACCGATCAGGGCAAGGTGCAGCGCGGGGGTTGGCATCGTGTACGTCCCATGGCTTGTGGTGGGTTGATACCCACTATAGATTGGCGCTCACGCAATCAATATTGGCGTTTGCCCACATGTTCAATGCAGCCACGCACTATCAAATCGACTACGCTGACCTGTCATTGATCCTGGCGCTGGTGCGCGGCGGCACTCTGGCGCGGGCGGCGGCGTTGCTGCGGGTGGATGTGTCCACGGTGTTCCGTGCGGTGCGACGGCTGGAGGCGGCGCTGGGCCAGACCCTGTTTGAAAAAAGCCGTGCCGGTTATTTGCCCACCAGCCTGGCGAGCAACCTGGCACAACAGGCCGAGCGTGCCGAGCAGGCGCTGGAGGCGGCGCGCATTGGCGTGGAGCAGGGCGGTGAAGTGATCAGCGGCACCGTGCGCCTGACCTGCACCGACTCGGTGTTGCAAGGCTTGCTGTTGCCGGCCCTCGCGCAGTTCATGCCGGCCTACCCGGCGTTGACCCTGGAACTGAGCACCTCCAATGACTTCGCCAACCTCAGCCGCCGCGATGCGGATATCGCCCTGCGCCTGACGAAGGCGCCGCCAGCGCATCTTGTCGGACGCTGCCTGGGGCCGGTGACCTATCAGGTGTGTGCCAGTGCCGACTATGCGCGCCAGCACCCAGGCCATGACTGGGCCGACCTGGCCTGGATCGCGCCAGACGACTTTTTACCCGATCACCCCACCGTCATCTGGCGTCGTGAACATTTGCCGGGCGTGCGTCCCCGTTATCGGTGCAACAGCATGCAGTCGGTGACCGAATTGGTAAGGGCTGGATTGGGCGTGGCGGCACTGCCGGATTTTCTCATGGGCGATGGCCTGCAACCGCTGGGCCCTGCGCTGGCAGGGCACGATACGGCGCTGTGGTTGTTGACGCGGCCTGATTGCCGGGCGTTGCGCTCGGTGGTGACGCTGTTTGATGAGCTGGGGCGGCATGTGCGCTGGCTGCGAAGTTAACCTCCAGACAGCCAGCGCCAATGGGTCAGCGATTACCTCGCTCGTTCGCAAACGCGCTCACCGCCTGTACCGCCTCGCCGGTGCCTTCGCGAATCTGCAGGATCACCGTGCCGGCCTGGTTGGCCAGTTCCACACCCTGGGCGGCGCGGTCGCGGGTGGCGTCCATGCTGTCGATGGCTTGGCGGGTTTCGTCCTGGATCATGGCGATCATGCCGGAGATTTCGGCGGTGGAGCCGCTGGTGCGCGCCGCCAGTTGCCGTACTTCATCGGCCACCACGGCAAAGCCACGGCCCTGCTCGCCGGCGCGGGCGGCTTCGATGGCGGCGTTGAGGGCCAGCAGGTTGGTCTGGTCAGCAATGCCGCGAATGGTATTGACGATGGCGGTGATCTGTTGCGAGCGCTCGCCCAGCTTGGCGATCAGTTGCGAAGAGGTGTCGATATCCACGGCAATTTCGCGCATGCCGGTGGCGGTTTTCTGAATCACCTCGGCGCCTTTTTCCGCCATCTCCTGGGTGTTCAACGACAGGTGATAAGCCTGTGCGGCGCTTTGTGCGTCGGCGGCATGCTGTAGCACGCGGGCGGTGACGTCCGAGGCGAACTTCACCACTTTGCACAGGCGCCCGCTGGCGTCGTACACCGGGTTGTAGTTGGCTTCCAGCCACACCACCTGGCCGTGTTTGTCCACCCGCTCGAACTGGCCATTGAACAGCTCGCCCTGGTTCAAGCGCTTCCAGAACTCGCTGTAGGCCGCACTGTTGGCCAGCTCGGGCGTGCAAAACAGGCGATGATGCTTGCCCTGGATCTGCGCCAGGCTGTAGCCCATGCGCTGCAGGAAATTGCCGTTGGCGGTGATGATGGTGCCGTCGAGGTTGAACTCGATCATCGCCATGGCGCGGTCGATGGCTTCGAGCTTGGCGTTGGCTTCGCTTTCGGCCTGCAGGCGTGGGGTGACGTCCATGGCGTATTTCACCACTTTGATCACGTTCCCCGCTTCATCCCGTACCGGGTTATAGCTGGCTTCCAGCCACACCGAGGCGCCGTTGGCGCCTACTCGTTCAAAGGTGCCCGACTGGAATTGGCCGTTGCGCAGGTGTGTCCACAGCTGGTTGTAATCCGCGCTGCGGGCGAACGCCGGGGTACAGAACATCCGGTGGGGCTGGCCCAGGATCTGTTCGGCGCGGTAACCCATGGTCTTGAAGAAGTTGTCATTGGCGCGCAGCACGGTGCCTTGCAGGTCGAATTCGATCACGGCCATGGAGCGCTCAATGGCGTCCAGCAGGCTGGTCTGTTGGGCAAGGCTGTGTTGCAGGGTACTGATGGTTTTCTTGTGAGTGTGAAATAGCATGGTGGAGGGCTCGGGCATGCAAGCGTATGCGGGGTCCATGTATTTGCGCCTGACCCCGTAGGGCCCCTGGCCTTACGGTTGACTTGCTCATTGCCAGCTTCCTGATGCTGACAGAGGGGGTGGAACAACGGTCTCAGAGTGATCAATCGGCCTGGAAGTTCGCCCATCAGGCAGGACTATTTTGGCCAGGCGACCAATGGCGGCATTATGCTATTGCAGCAGGTGGACGGAGCAAGATTCGGACGAGTTGTCATCAGACAACTCAGGCTGAATGAGCGGCCGTGCATTCGCTGACCTTGACGCGGTTGCGGCCGCTGTTTTTGGCGGTGTACAACGCGCGATCCGCCGCATCGAGCCACATGACCGCGTCCTTGAACGACGGGTGGAAATCCGCCAGGCCAATGCTCAGGCTGACGCGCAGGTCGGGGATCTGCGCATGACGATAGCCGCTGAAGGTTTCGCGTAGATGTTCCATCACCTGGGCAGCGGCGTGCAGGGGCATTTTCGGCAGAATCACACAGAACTCATCGCCGCCGTAGCGGCCGGCCAGGTCTTCTTCGCGCAAGTGTTCGCGCAGCGCTTGGCTCAACTGGCGCAGTACCGCGTCACCGACGGTGTGGCCATGCACGTCGTTGATGTGCTTGAAGTGGTCGATATCGATCAAGGCAATGGTCGCTTGGCCCTGTTGCTGCTGGCACTTGTGAAACTTGAGGTTGAGCAGGTCTTTCCATGAACCATGGTTGAGCAGGCCGGTAAGGCTGTCGACGCGGCTCAGGGCGCTGAGGGCGCGTTTGTGCTCCGACAGTTTGATCGCCAACTGGTAACAGACCATGCCGATGGCCATCGGGTAGAGCGTCAGCATCGGCAGGCAGGTGTAGACCTCGGTGAGGCTGACGCTGGGGTCGAACTTGACGCCGAACAGACCCCAGGCCACCGCGATACCGGCCGCCTGTGCCAGCAACCCGCGCAGGAACAGGCGTTTGCCACCGGCTGCGACGTTGTTCATGGCCATCATCGACAGAATGGTCACCGCTGTCAGTGGTGAAAACTGGGCGGCAGCGGCCCAAAAACCGCCCAGCACCGAGTCATACAGCAGGTTGCGTTGTTCGGCCTGGTAGGGAAACGGCGAGTGGGTGGAAATCAGGTACGCCACGTGCGGCCAGGCAATGCCGTTGAACAACAGCAACGCCCAGACCCAACCGGGCATCGACAAGGGATACAACGCGCCGATCACGCTGATGCTGCCGATACCCAGGCCGATAATCCTTGGCGTGTAGATTCGCCTGGCAAATGAAAGCCCTTTGCCTCGTCTGTTTTCCATAGTGTCCTGGGTCAACTTTTTTTGCGGGTGCAACAGCACGCGTCAACGGGCAGAGCCGGTGGTCGGATAAGAAAGGTGAATTGTCGATTATTCCCGTGGGATTAATCAGTGTCCTTCCAGGCCATTTGCGCAAAACAGCGGGTAAATACGCCAGAAACGACCTTAAATGTCGCGCCTGCAACAGGGCTTACTGGGGCGGGTGCTGCGTGCTGGCTTCGTAACCGGCGAGAAACAGGTCGATGGCCGATTCGATGACGTGGGCCTGTGCGACAAGGTCGAGGGTGGGCTGGCCGAGGGTGATTTGCGGCCAGAACGCAAAAGCCTTGAGCAGGCTTTGGATCTGATGGGCAGCGAACGCCGGGTCGGTGCAGGTGAGGCGGCCATCTTCCTGAGCGGCGCGTACCCATTGGGTAAAGCCTTCTTCCCGTGCGCTGAGGCGGTTGACCATGTCTTGCGCACGCTCCGGCGAATGGATGGTGGCAGCAATGGCCACGCGTGCCAGGTCGAGGAAGTTGGCGTCCGACATCATCTGCATTTTCGCTTCCAGCAACGTGCGCAGTTGGTCGCGCAGGGGGCGGTCGCTGGTGTAGATCACGTCCAGTTGGGCAACACTGCTGGCCCACAACTGGTGGAGGATCTCGGCGAACAGTTCTTCCTTGCTAGGGAAATGGTTGTACACCGTGCGCTTGGAAACGCCCGCAGTGGCGGCGATTTTGTCCATGCTGGTGACCTCGAAGCCGTTCTCGCGAAATTCGGCAATCGCCGCCGCCACGATGGCTTCGCGTTTACGCTCGGTGAGGCGTTTGGGGGCAGTCATGGAAGGCATTCGACTCAACAATGAAATTACACCGAGCAGTTTACTTGCTCCGGATTTTGTTGCAATCTAGAAACTACACTGTGCAGTGTAATACTTGAGCGGACCGCAGGAGTCACTTCGTCATGGCCACTATTTCAACCCGTCTCGACCCTGCGCCCTCGGCGCCCAAGCCTGCCGAGCAGGGCCTGGGGCACTTCAGCAACGACGCCCCGGTGCAGCACGGTGGCTTGGGCAAGACCCTGCGTATTTTCTGGAACATGCTGTTCAACAAACCGCGCACCACCCGGCCGGTGGGGCAGATTCCGGTACAGCCACTGACTCGCGAGCAGTTATTGGCCGCACCTGATCACAGCGTGTATCGCCTCGGCCATTCAACGGTGTTGCTGAAAATGCGCGGTAAATTCTGGGTCACCGACCCGGTGTTTGCCGAGCGCGCCTCGCCATTTCGTTGGGCCGGCCCCAAGCGTTTTCATCAGCCGCCGATCAGTCTTGAAGAGCTGCCAGCGCTGGAAGCGGTAATCCTTTCCCACAATCATTACGACCATCTCGACCGCAAAGCAGTGGTCCAATTGGCCGAAAAGACCCGCTACTTCCTGGCGCCCTTGGGCGTGGGTGACACGCTGGTCAAATGGGGCGTAGACGCCAGCAAAGTGCGCCAACTGGAGTGGTGGCAGGGCACCGAAGTCGATGGCGTTCGTTTTGTCTGCACGCCGGCCCAGCACTTTTCCGGGCGCGGCCTGTTTGATGGCAACCAGACCCTATGGTGCTCCTGGGTGATGATCGACGACACGCGACGTATCTTTTTCAGTGGCGACACCGGCTATTTCGACGGTTTCAAACGCATCGGCGAGCAATACGGGCCGTTTGACCTGACCCTGATGGAAACCGGCGCTTACAATGTTGATTGGCCCCATGTGCACATGCAGCCTGAGCAGACACTGCAGGCGCATATCGATCTGAAAGGGCGCTGGCTGCTGCCGATTCATAACGGCACCTTCGACTTGGCCTTCCACGCCTGGCACGAACCGTTCGACCGCATCATGGCCCTGGCCTGGGAGCGCAATGTCTCGATCACCACCCCGGCAATGGGCCAGGCATTTCGCTTGATTCAGCCCGAGCGTGGGCATGCCTGGTGGCTGGAAGTGGAGCCTCAACCGGTTAACGAACACGCAGCAGGCTGAGCCGAAAACCCGCTTGGAAAAGAGTTTTTCAGCGGATTTCAGCTCTGCGACAAACGCCAAATGAGAGTGCGATGATCCCGCGGGAATTTTATCTCCGGGAGGACGTTTCGATGGACAGCCACTGTAAGAAGCTTTGGAGAATGGGGTTGCCTTGCGCCCCAGCCCAGCCACTGCCCGCGCCAATAAACGCCGCCGACGTGCCCGCTTCACCACCCCATGCAGCCCCCACTTCTATTGTCTTTGGCGCCGAACAGGCTGCGGGCGCCACGCTCGTCCCTGGGTATAACGCCCTGGCGCCCCATATACGGCCAGTACGTGACCCGGCGCTATCACTTGTCGCCATCAGCGGCGTGGACCCTACCGAACCGGTAATGGTCGAAGTACCGCTGGTATTGAATAACACCACCTTCACCGCCACGCAGGCGTTGACGGGCTATCGGATCGGCTATGCCGAGCGCTATGTGCAGGGCAATCAGGTAGAGCCGGTTGAGCGCAGCGCGGCTTTGCAGCGGGTTTTCGACACCCTGCGTCACGCCGGTGTGCAATGGGTAGCGGTGGACATGCAGCGCAGTGGCGACAGTCAGCAGGCCTGTCGTGAAATCGATGAACTGGTGGCAGGTCTTCGCCTGGATGCCCTGGTGTCGGAGGACCCGGAAGCCGCCTTCCATCACGCCTCCAGAAGCGGATACCCCACGGCGTGTGAAACCCTGGAGGATGGCTCCCGAGTCTGGTTTTACGGCGCGCGCTGGGCAGGTGATCGTTTGGCGGCACTGGTGCGCGCTTACCGCGTGCTTCGGCCATAGACGGTATAGATGCCTACACCGGGCTGGGAAGGGTAGGACGCGGTGGCAGGATTCGCCTGAAATAACCGTGGGGTGTCGGCTCTTAGACTGGTGCGGTGTTATCGGCAGATAGCGCTCACACTCAGTCAAAAAGAGGGGCATTTGATGATCGGACCAGTTTCGGCAGGTGGATGGGCGACAGGCCTGCTTCAGGAGCTTTCAAACCCTGTGCAAGGTTTCAAAAGTGCCTGCCAGATGTCAGTGGAGATGGGCCAGGGAGGCGGCGTCACCTCAGAGTCACTGTTGAAGGACTCGCTCAAGCAAATTGCCAATATTGATCGCGGGCTACAGGGCGGCAATGCATTCTTGGAAACCAACCCGGATGCCCTCAGTGAGGCGAAGGCCCGCGATAAGGAGCGTGCCGATGGCCGTGTTCGCGGGCATTTGCATGGTGTGCCGATAGCGCTGAAGGATGTCTTTGAAACCAACGACCGCATGCAGACCAGCGCAGGCTCAAAGGCTTTGGTTGGCGCGCCGGCCACTAAAAATGCCAAGGTCGTCGACAATTTGCTGAAAGCCGGAGTGGTGATTGTAGGCAAAACCAATATGAGTGAGCTGTCCAACTTTCGCTCACTATCACCTGCCGATGGCTGGAGTTCCCGAGGTGGCCAGACGTTGAACCCGCATCGACTTGGCGGGCCGGTGGCAGGCTCCAGTTCTGGCTCGGCAGTAGCTGTAGCGCAAGGGCATGTGCCGGTGGCGTTGGGGCTGGAAACCAACGGCTCGATCATCAGCCCGGCAGCCCACAACGGTGTGTTTGGCCTGAAAACCACGACGGGCCTGGTCAGCACCGAAGGCATCATGACCAGCACCCGCATGGATGCGGTGGGGACTTTCACTCGCAATATCTGCGATGCGGCAGAAGCGCTTAACGCAATGACCGAGACCACTGTGTATACCAAGGGCCTGCGTTCCGACGCCTTGAAGGGTAAGCGAATTGGCTATACCCCTTTACCTGAGCTGTCTGCTGAGGAGGCCAAGGACCCAGCCAAGCGAGCAGACCGCAAGCACTATGAGCAGGCGCTGGAGGTATTGAAGGCCCAGGGTGCGATCCTGGTGCCAGTGGAGGCGCTGGAAGATAGCGTGTCAGATGAAGCTTTTGAAGCATATAACGAAGCGCTTTTCTCCGAGGTCAAGCAGCAACTGGACGACTATCTCGCCGGGCGGGAGGGCTTGCCGGTCAAATCACTTTCTGAGCTGATCGCTTTTATCAAACGCACGCACAAAGCTGGTGAGCCAGACCAGAAACTGTTGGAAATGATCAATGACCTGGAGACCACCCCGCAAAAACGCGAGGCGTTGTGGGAAGCGATCCTTCCTGTATTTCAGAAAACCGTTGATGACCCCATGAAGGAGCACAAGCTCGACGCCATGGTGTCGAACTTTCTGTCCCACAACTATTTTTACAGTGCTGCGGCCGGGTACCCCGGTATATCCGTTCCATCAGGCATGGATGATGAAGGCATGCCGACAGCACTTTATTTTTATGGCTCCGGCAATAGTGAAGCCACCTTGCTCTCTGTCGCCTATGGTTATGAACAAGCCTCGCAGGCCATCCGAGAACCGGCTTTTCTCCCAGGTATTCCTTTTACGCAAACACCAGCCAGTCCAGATAAAACGGTTGAGGCCACCAACGGCTGAAATTGAGTCAGCCTCTGCTGGTTGCCACTGTTGAACCCATCAATTGAGAAATGAGGCCTTGCACAGAAGGTTGCGCCGCCGGGGTATCAAACCGGCGCGCACTCATCCCCCACCCCGGTGCGAACCCCGGGAAAAACACCAGCCCTTCGGCCTCCAGGCGAAACGCCAGGATCAAACGGGTTTCATCGTCCACGTCGCCGTGGCCTTCCAATTGCTCAATTGCTGGTACCGCCACGCCAGCCTGGCGAGCCAGCTCTTCGCGGCTCCAGCCCAGCATGACGCGCGCCTGCGCGCAGTGTTTGGCGGTGAATTGATGCAGGACGATCTGTTGTTCTACGAAAGAACTCATTGCCAGAGAGGACATGGGGTTTTCTCCAGGTTCGACAGGGGAGGTGCAACTATACTGTGTTTTTGTACAGTTGTTTCTACCGCTCATCCACTGGCGATGCAACCCCTTATGATTCCAGCGCTGGCGCCTCACGAATAATCAGGTGGTCCAGGTTCTCGATCCTGGCGCTGAATACCCCGAACGTTTGCTCGGGGTTTTTCTTACTGGGCACCTGCATAAGCTGCGGTGTGACCCCATAGAAAAAGCAATACAGCGGCCGTTCACTGCTGGCCGCCGCCTTGATCTGCTCCAGGAATGCCGTGCGCTTGCGGTAGTTTTCGATGAGCTTTTTGCTCAGGTAGACGTTCACCGAATAAGGCTTCTTGTCGAGCCACACCTTCTTCTCGAAGTCGATGCGAAAGCTGCTGGTGTAGTCCTTGATGGCCTTGATCTTGCCCCAGTAGATCAAACCCTGGTTGTCTTGCAGGTATTCGATCCTCTTGAAGAATGCCCAGTAGCTCGCCGTGTGCTCACCGATCTTCAAGGACATGGCCTTGAGCTTGTCCTTGTCATCGATGTTGGACACGTAGCACTCCACCGGGTGTGCGAACACGCTGGTTTTGTCCGGGGTTGTGTCACTGTTGCCAGAGGATGTCGACGCGCGGTTTGCAGGCGCTTTCGTCGGTTCTTGCAGGGCGCTTGCGTCGTTGCCGACTACCGGCGTTTTAGGCGCGTACAGTCGCCGCGTCAGCACAAACTCCGATGGGAAATTTTCCTCACGCTCGTCATCACTTTCACCCGTCGCCGATTTATGGCTGCCGGCATAGCGGCAGCCATCGATATGCCGAGTGCCGGGTTTGTTCTTGAAGTGCGGCGTGCGCTGGTAGTTGACGTTCTTGGCGTTGAAAGTGCTCAGCGCATTGGTGCTATCGAAGGCCGCGCGGCAGGCGTCGTTGGGGCACAGAAAGCTGTCCTTGTCGGAATCGAAGCCGGTGGTTTCGTCGAAATTCAGGTCTCGCACGTCATAGATCGACAGCTTGTCGTCGAGACTCAGGCTGTAGGCCGTGTCGAATTTCATGGGGCTCGGGTCCGTCAGAGGTTTGGCTATTAATAGCCGGATCTTGGGTAAATATCAGCAAGAACCTGCCACGCGGCGCCCGCTCAAGAAACACAGGGTGCCGCCTATGGCAGTGAGTGCGGCCAGGGCAAAGAACATGCTGGTGGGTGCTGCGTTGATCAGCAGGTAGCCACAAATCACCGGACTCATGGCCCCGCCAAACGCGGCCAGGTTCTGGGCACCATAGTAACTGCCCCGTAGTGCATCCGGCGCAATGGTGTCGATAAACAGAAATTCCGAGGGGTAAATGATCATCTCGCCCAAGGTGAACACGAACATCGCCAGGCACCAGCTCAGCAGACTGTTCGCCTGGCTGAAGCCGACCAACCCGGCAATAAACAATAAGGTACCCAGCACGATCCAATGGCGCAGTTGCTCGCGCTTGAGGAATCGACCGATTTGGTACTGCATCAAAATCACGGTGATGGCGTTGCAGGCCAGCACCGCCGACAGAATTTTCAGTGCCTGGTCGGGTGTGTAGGCCACTAGCAAAAACTGCGACAGATACAGGGTGTAGCGCCCATGGACGATGGTGCTCAACAGGCTGCCGCTGGTGAACAGGATCAACGTGCGGTCGCTGCGCAAGGTGCGCAGGGTGCTGAGAAAGCTCTGGGGTTTATGACTGTCGTCCCGTTGAGTCGGCGCAATACCGATCATCAGGAACAGGCTGCCAAAGGCAATGGCACTGGCAATCAGGAACGGCGCCCACGGCAGTTGGCCAGCAATCAATACGCCCAACATCGGGCCGGTCGCATAGCCCACATTGGTCAGGGTGTAGCGCAGGGAAAACACCTTGGCGCGCTCACCCACCGGCAGGTTCTCGCTGATGATCGCCTTGGAGCCGATCAGGAACAACGCCGACGCGGCTTCAGTGATGACCAGGGTCAGGGTGGTGAGGTAGAGGTTGCTGGCAAAGGTCAGCAACAAAAAACCGATGGAGCTGGAGAGCATGGCCAGGATCAGCAGCTTGCGCTTTTCCAGGCGGTCGATGATGTAGCCGCCGTACAACCCCAGGAGCGTGGCGATAAACACGGCAATCCCCATCAGCAGGCCGATGTCCTGCTGGTTGAGGCCCAGGCGTGTGCTCAGCCAGAGGGCCAGCAACGGGCTGGTCATGGCGCGGCTGACCACGATGGTCACCGAGCAGATCATCAGGCGACGGATTACCAGGGAGTAGGTGGCCACAGTGGGGTGGGATCCTTGTTATACCTTCACGACAACACAACTTAAATGTGAACACAGAACCAGTGTGGGAGCTGGCTTGCCTGCGATAGCGGTGGGCCAGTTTGCATCGTCATTGGCTGAACCACCGCTATCGCAGGCAAGCCAGCTCCCACAGGGTTTTGCAGTGTTTACTGGCCTGCGTTTATGCTGATCTTCTCGACCGCCCCCTGCTCCAGATCCCACTTCTTCAGGATCTTGGCATAGGTCCCATCATCAATCATGCCCTGCAACGCCTCACTGATCGCCGCGACCAACTCGGTATTGCTCTTCTCAATCCCAAGCCCGGTGAACTGCTTGGAAATCGCCAGCCCCACCGCCTTGTACTTACCCTTGTCCAACGACATCAAATAAGGAATGGTCTCGCTGCCCTGCATCGCCGCATCCAGGCGGTTTTGCTGCAACTGCGCGCGGGCATCTGCCGAGCCTTCGGTGCCGATCACCACGATTGCCGGCTTACCCGCCGCTTCGCAGTTTGCCTTGCTCCAGGCGGTAATTTCCGACGGCCAGGTGGTGCGGCGGCTGGTGCCGACTTTTTTACCGCACAGGTCGGTCAATTCCTTGATCTCTTCACGCTTGGCCAGGGTGTACAGCTGTGGGCCGCTGGTGAAGTAGTCGACGAAGGTCACGGCCTTCTGGCGCTCGGCGGTGTCGGTCATGCCTGACAGCACGATGTCCACACGCTTGGTGGTCAAGCCGCTGAGCATCTGCTCGAAGCCGGTTTCCTGCCACTTGATCTTCACGCCCAGGCGCTCGGCGAGGGCGTTGCCCAGGTCGAAGTCAAAACCGGTGAGTTTGTTGGTGGCCGGGTCCTTGAAGTCCATCGGCGGGTAGTTCGGCACGATGGCCGCGCTGATCTCACCCTTGTCCTTGATGGCTTGCGGCAAGGCTGCCAATACACACGAGGAGGCCATCAGGCCTGCAAGCAAGGTAGGGATAAACATCTTTTTCATGGGGGCGTTCTCGTTAGTTTTTTAGTTAAGTGCGAACGGCAGAAATAAAGCTTTGGGTACGCGGGTTTTGTGGGCTTATTAGAATGTCTTCGGGGCTGCCGGCTTCCACAATCTGGCCGGCGTCCATAAACACCATGCGGTTGGACACTTCGCGAGCGAAGCCCAATTCATGGGTGACCACGATCATGGTCATGCCGGTGGTGGCCAAATCGCGCATCACCGACAGCACTTCGCCTACCAGCTCTGGGTCGAGGGCTGACGTGGGTTCGTCAAACAGCATCAACTTGGGGCGCATCGCCAAGGCCCGGGCGATTGCCACACGCTGTTGCTGGCCACCGGACAATTCCACCGGGTAGGCATTGCGCTTGTCCGCCAGGCCAACGCGGGCCAGCAATTCCAGCGCATCTTCGATGGCTTCCTTGGGCGAGCGCTTGAGCACCTGGCACGGGCCTTCGATGATGTTTTGCAACACGGTCATGTGCGGGAACAAATTGAACCGCTGGAACACCATGCCGGTGGCCAGGCGCTGGCGGGCGATCTGCGCTTCGTTCATTTCGTGCAGCTTGTTGCCGACCACCCGGTAACCGACCAGTTCGCCATCGACCCACAGGCCGCCCTTGTCGATTTTTTCCAGCTGGTTGACGCAACGCAGCAGGGTACTTTTGCCCGAGCCGGACGGGCCGATGATGCACATCACCTCGCCTTGCTCGACCTCGATATTGATGTCACGCAGGGCGTGATACTGGTCGTAATACTTGTTCAGGTTGACGGCCTTGACGATGCTTCTCATGGGGCAAATCTCCTCAACCCAGACTTACGAACGCTTGCCGGCGCCGCGGGCAAAACGACGCTCGAGGCGGCTTTGACCAAATGAAAGAACAGTCACCACCGCCAGGTACCAGATGCCCGCCACAATCAGCAGCTCCATCACCCGGGCGTTGGCGTAGTAGATGTTTTGCGCGTTGTGCAGCAGCTCGGAGTACTGGATCACACTGGCCAGGCTGGTCATTTTCACCATGCTGATGAACTCGTTGCCGACCGGCGGGATGATCACGCGCATGGCCTGCGGCAGAATGATCCTGCGCAGCGCCTGCAGGCTCGGCATGCCGATGGACTTGGCCGCCTCGTACTGGCCTGTGTCCACCGACAGCAAGCCAGCCCGCACCACCTCGGCGGTGTAGGCGCCCTGGTTGATGCTCAAGCCGAGCAGGGCTGCCACGAAGGGCGTCATCAGGTCGACGGTGTCGATGCTGAACAGGCCCGGAATCGCGATCACCGGGAAGATCAACGCCAAGTTGAACCACAGCAGCAACTGCAAAATCAGCGGTGTACCGCGAAACAGCCAGGTGTAGGTGATGGCCACGTAACGCAGGATCGGGTTGGCCGACATGCGCATGATCGCCGTGATCACCCCGATCACCACGCCCAATGCCATCGCCAGGATCGACATGACGATGGTGTTCACCAGGCCCCACAGGATGGCTTGCGATGTGAGGAACTGGCCAATGTAGGACCATTCGATCTGGCCATTGGCAAACGCGCGCAACAGCGCCGCCAACACAATCACGATCAACGTGGCAAAAAACATCCGCCCGTAATAGCGCCGCGGGACATGCTCGTACTGCGTGATATCGAACTGGTTCTCGGACAACTTGCGCTCGGCTTCCAAGCGCTCTGCCGGGGTTTGGCTCATGCTGCTACTCCAAATGCTGTACACAACCGCCCACTGCAGGAGCGAACTTGCTCGCGAGAATCGTCAACGCTAACGCGGGCAACCTGACACCCCGCATTATTTTCGGGTGCTTCGCGAGCAAGCTCGCTCCTACAAAGTGAGCGCGTTCAAATTCTGAAACCGGTGTAGGTGTCGGCCCATTGCTGCTGAGCGACCAGTGCCGTCTTCAACCGCCCAATCTGCTCCTTCACCCGCTCCGGCGCAGTCCCACCCCAGCCACTGCGCGCCGCAATCGCCGCCTCCAGGGTCAGGCAATCACGCACGTCCGGGGTGAGCCGCCCATCCACCTCGGCCAACATCGCCGGCGAGGCTTGCCACAACTCAATCTCATGCTGCTCACAAGCCTGCACCAGCGCGCCGGTTATTTCATGGGCCTCCTTGAACGGCACCCCACGGGTGGCCAACCAATCCGCCACCTCAGTCGCCAAGGTAAAACCCATCGGAGCCTGGCGTCGCAACTCCTCTACCTGCACCTTCATGGTCGCCACCATCCCGGCCATCGCCGGCAACACCAGCAGCAAGGTGTCCACACTGTCCAACACGCTGTGCTTGTCTTCACTCAAATCGCGGTTGTACGACAGTGGCAACGACTTGAGCGTCGACATCAGCCCGGTCAGGTTGCCGATCAAACGCCCGGCCTTGCCCCGCGCCAGTTCGGCAATGTCCGGGTTCTTTTTCTGCGGCATGATCGAACTGCCGGTGGCGTAGGCATCGTCCAGCACCACCCAGCGAAACTGGCGCGATGACCACAGGCAAAACTCCTCCGACAGTCGCGAAATATTCACCCCGAGCATGCCCGCCACAAACAGGAACTCCGCCACATGGTCACGGCTGGCGACAGCGTCGATGGAGTTTTCACACGGCCCGGTGTAGCCCATTTCCTTGGCCGAGTGCTGCGGCTGACGTGCTATCGCCGAACCTGCCATGGCGGCCGCGCCCAATGGCGACAGCGCCGTACGCGCATCCCAATCCACCAGGCGCTGCACATCGCGCAGCATCGACTGCGCGTGAGCCAGCAAGTGATGGGCGAACACAATGGGTTGCGCCTGCTGCAAATGGGTAAAGCCCGGGCAGATGCTCTGCACATGTTGCTCGGCCTGTTCAACCAACGCCTGCTGCAAGCCCAACACCTCGGTGGCGATGGTGCGCGCATGGTCACGCAGGAACAGGCGCAGATCGTTGGCCGTCTGGTCATTGCGCGAGCGCCCGGCGCGCAACTTGCCGCCCAGGGCACCGAGGCGCTCGGTCAATACGCGTTCGATAAAGGTGTGCACGTCCTCATCATCCAGGGTGGGATGCAGACGACCGGCAGCGAAATCCTCACCGATACGGTCCAGGGCTTCGAGGGTGCTCAGGGTTTCTGACTCATCCAGCAAACCGGCGCGCTGCAACTCACGGGCATGGGCGCGGGAGCCGGCCAGGTCGTAGGGCGTCAGGCGAAAATAACGCTCAGGGCAACGCGACAACGCGGCCAATGCCGCAGACGGACCGGTCTTGAAACGAGCGCCCCAAAGGCGGTCGGTGGGCTGGGACATGGGTGTTCCTCACGCTTGTTTTTAGAAGAGTCGGAGGCAGTTTCAACAGAAGTTTATCGGCGTAGAACCGGCATCTGACGCGCCGTATTCAAGGTTGCCAAGGGCGGATGTTTATGTTCATTATCGCCGCCTGGCTATGTTCAAGGATTGGGTTAAAGCCTGTTGAATATGGCACTCGAGGTCAACGCGCATTATGGAAACCCCACTTTCCACTTCTGGAAACCTGCCGCCAAAACCTGGCAGCCGAGCACCACTGCAACTGAGCGGGCTGGACTTCAAATTGCTGCGGGTATTTATGGCCGTGGTCGAAGCCGGCGGCTTCAGTGCTGCGCAAAATGAGCTGAACGTGGGCCTGGCCGCCATCAGCAAACAGATCTCCGACCTGGAGATTCGCATCGGCATGCGCCTGTGCACACGGGGCCGCGAAGGGTTCGGGCTGACCGAAGAAGGCAAGTTGGTGTATCAAGCGTCCATCGAGTTATTCACCTCGGTGGACAGTTTTCGCGACAAGCTTAGTTCGGCACAGAATGAACTCATCGGCGACCTGAGTGTGGGCGTTATCGATAACACCGTCTCCGACGTTAACTCGCCGCTGATTACCGCCCTGGGCAACTTACATCGCCAATCGCCAAAAATAAGATTGCGCCTACATGCCTCGCAATTGGACGAAGTTGAACGCGGCGTCGTGGAAGGGCGCCTGGTCGCCGGCATCGTCCCGGTGTACCAACGCCGTGAAGAATTCGATTACTTCCCGCTCTACGAAGAAAAGGCCCACGCCTACTGCGCCGTAGGGCATCCACTGTTCACCGCCAGCGACATCACCCCCGATGCCCTTCGCCAATATGAAGTGGTGAACCATCGGTATGCGATCCATCGCGACAAGGCCAACTTCGTCAACCACGACAGCCAGTCCGCCTCGGCCTCACAAGTGGAAGCCGTCGCCATCCTGATCCTCACCGGCCGCTTCCTGGGCTTTCTGCCAGAACACTACGCCACGCCACTGGTAGGGGAAGGACGCCTGCGCGCACTGTGCCCGGAGCAGGTACAGCTGAGCACCGCGTTCAACCTGATCCTGCGTCACAACGCGCCGAGAAGCCCGATGGTAAAAGCCTTTGCAACAGCGCTGGGTGTAGACCTGAAGACGCCGGCCTAAGCCTCAACAAAGCTCAAATGTGGGAGCTGTCGAGCCCCAGCGAGGCTGCGATGGGGGAGCACCTCGGTCGCCCGTCGATCTACAAACCCGTATCGCTAGCTTTTTCGAAGCGAGAAGTGGATTTTTTTAACGAATTTCAATACTCATTACTATTTTTCGCGACCGCAGAGGATGATAGGTCTGTTTCATGAAGGCCTTGAGCGCCTTCATGCTTGGCTTGCCGAAAATCAACGTTCAACCAGTAACGAAATGTATATCCCATTGACATATCCATTTCGTGGTGTAGCGTTGCGTAATCACACGACCACTGGAGGTAGGCCAATATGGATCAAGGTTCTGTATTTCAAAGCAACCGCAGCCAAGCTGTACGTTTGCCAAAGGCAGCTGCGCTGCCGGATGACGTAAAACGTGTAGATGTCGTCTCAATCGGTAGGGCCCGAATCATCACCCCAGCCGGTGAGTCATGGGACAGCTGGTTCGATGGCGAGGGTGTCACGCCGGATTTCATGAACGACCGAGATCAGCCTGCTGACCAAGAGCGGGAATCTTTTTAATGCTCAAGTTCATGCTCGATACCAACATCTGTATCTTCACAATCAAAAACAGACCTCAGCAGGTGCGCGAAACCTTCAAAAAGCACTATGGCCAACTAGCTATCAGTACAGTAACCCTGATGGAGCTGATTTACGGCGCGGAAAAATCACCTAACCCAGAGCGAAACCTGGCTGATGTCGAAGGCTTTGCAGCACGTCTGGAAGTTTTGAAATACGACCAGGATGCCGCTATGCACACAGGCCAACTTCGCGCTGAGCTAGCGAGAGCTGGTACTCCGATAGGTTCATACGACCAGATGATCGCTGGGCATGCCCGTTCGCAGGGCCTGATTATGGTCACTAACAACCGGCGCGAGTTCGACCGCGTGCCAGGTTTGCGGGTAGAAGATTGGGTGTAAGCGGCGAGGTAAAATGCCGTACCGAATACGGTTTACGCACCACGCCGATCCAAATGTGGGAGCTGTCGAGCCCCAGCGAGGCTGCGATGGGATCGCCTCGGTTCACCCGCCAACCCCGCCCGCCCACCCGCATCACCGCTGCACTCGAGCCCGCTTTTTCTTCTTCGCATGAAAATGCCGAAAATGCGCATCCTGCGCCGCCGCCAGCAATTCCCGATCCCCACGCGTATCGCCCCAGGCCCTGAGCCGATACTCCCCCAGGTCCCCATACACCGCCTCAAGCCGCAGCACCTTGTTCTCACAACGGCAATTATTCCCGGTGAGTTTGCCGGTCAGCACCCCATCCACCACCTCAAGCTCAGTGCCGATCAAACGAATGCCAAGCCGGTCGGCAAACGGCTGCAACACCAACGCCGGCGACGCCGAACACAGCGTTACCACCGCCCCGGACTTCACCTCATCCGCCACCGACTGCAAACCGCTCGGGCGCATCAACTTGCTCCAGCGCGCCTGGCAATATTCCTGTGCTTGCTGCTCAACCCAAGCCTTCTTCACCCCGGTCATGAAGGTGCGAATCAACTGCGCCTTCAACTCATCCCGGCTGATCTGCCGCACCAAAAACCGCAGCCCCGGCACCGCCAGCTTGACCATCCGGCCATAAAACTCACCGGTGCCGAAGGCAAACTTGAGGAAGGGCACGAAACTGTCGTGGTGGGTGAGGGTGCCGTCGAAGTCAAAGACGGAAAGTACTTTGGCGTCTGCGGGGCCGGCTTCGAGCATGTCTGGGTTCACGGGTTGGCCTCGGTCCTATCTAATAGTTTTTAAGCTGACATCAGCTGTGACAACGGGAGTCTACTCCCGTGCCAATCTTCCAATTTTGGCGTAAAGCTCTTCGGTGAAAGCTTCCCGATCACTTGACTGGTGACAACGCTGATAGCAATTGGGGCACAAGGCTACAGCATTGGGGGGGCGATCCGAACCCTTCCGGGCCAGGTGCTTGACGTGATGTACTTCAAGAAATGGCAAATTCCTTTTTCACCGACGAAAAAAAGCCCTGAACATGTCAGGGCTTCCTTTAGTGCTTAATCTGGATCAATCCCAGCTCAACGCCCCACCCGTCTGGTACTCGATCACGCGGGTCTCGAAGAAGTTTTTCTCTTTCTTCAAGTCCATGATCTCGCTCATCCACGGGAATGGATTGGTGGTGCCTGGGTACTCTTCCTTCAAGCCAATCTGCGTCAAACGACGGTTAGCGATGAATTTCAAATAATCTTCCATCATCGCCGCATTCATGCCCAACACCCCACGCGGCATGGTGTCGCGAGCGTATTCGATCTCCAGCTGCGTACCCTGCAGAATCATCTGGGTCGCTTCTTCTTTCATCTCGGCATCCCACAGGTGTGGGTTTTCGATTTTGATCTGGTTGATCACGTCGATACCGAAGTTCAGGTGCATCGACTCATCGCGCAGGATGTACTGGAACTGCTCGGCCACGCCGGTCATTTTGTTGCGGCGGCCCATGGACAGGATCTGGGTGAAGCCGCAGTAGAAGAAGATGCCTTCCAGTACACAGTAGTAAGCGACCAGGTTGCGCAGCAGCTCTTTGTCGGTGTCGACGGTGCCGGTTTCGAACTTCGGATCGGAGATCGAGCGGGTATATTTCAGGCCCCAGGCGGCTTTTTTAGCGACCGATGGAATCTCGTGGTACATGTTGAAGATCTCGCCTTCATCCATGGCCAGCGATTCGATGCAGTACTGGTAGGCGTGGGTGTGGATCGCTTCTTCGAAGGCCTGGCGCAGGATGTACTGGCGGCACTCGGGG
>NZ_LYSO01000111.1:0-20256 GCF_001728935.1 Pseudomonas sp. AP42 | reverse complement strand
AAAAGTGAGCCGCCGTCAGGGCGGAACCCTAAGCGGCCGTTACCGCAGCAATGGATATGTACACCATCCAACTGTGTTGACTGCCAGGCCGCCTTCGCGAGCAAGCCCGCTCCCACAGTTGGGTCGTGGGGTGTCAGATTGATATGGGCCGGCTGTCAGGCGGCCATCGCAGGCAAGCCCGCTCCCACAGAGTCAAGTGGTGACTGTTAAATCCTGCGCACACAAAAACGCCCGGCATAACCGGGCGTTTTGTATTGACTTGCTTAGCGAGCGCGGTAAGTGATGCGCCCTTTGCTCAAGTCATAGGGCGTCAGCTCGACGCGCACTTTGTCACCGGTAAGAATACGAATGTAGTTCTTGCGCATCTTGCCGGAGATATGCGCGGTTACGACGTGCCCATTTTCCAACTCCACACGAAACATGGTGTTGGGCAGGGTGTCGACGACAGTGCCTTCCATTTCGAAGCTGTCTTCTTTCGACATGCAGTAAAGCCCTCGGTATCCAGTGAATGGCCCGGTGCAACTGCGCCAGGCAAAAGCGGCGTGCATTGTGCCCGAAAAAGGGTGTTCAAGCCAAGGGGTTCTAGTTAAGCGTGACCCATCTTTGATTAATCAGCAGCTCAATGGGCCGATATTGGGTCTTGTAGTTCATCTTTTTGCAGTTCTTGATCCAGTATCCGAGGTACACCGCTTCCAGTTCCAGGCGCAGCGCTTCGCCTATTTGCCACAGGATGGCGAAGCGCCCGAGGCTGCGGCGTTCTTCGGTCGGTTCATAGAAGGTGTACACCGCCGAGAGGCCGTTGGGCAGCAGGTCGGTGACCGCCACGGCCAGCAGGCGGCCGTCGAGGCGGAACTCGTAGAAGCGCGAGAAGGGCAGGTCACGCACCAGGAACGTGGAAAACTGGTCGCGGCTGGGCGGAAACATATCGCCGTCGGCGTGTCGCTGTTCGATATAACGTTGGTAGAGATCGAAATATTCTTCGCTGTATTGGGGTTTAGTGGCGTGTACGGTCAAGTCGGCGTTGCGCTTGAGAATGCGTTTCTGGTTACGGTCGGGCGAAAACTGCGCCACCGGGATGCGCGCAGGCACGCAGGCATTACAGTTCTGGCAATGGGGGCGGTACAGGTGGTCGCCGCTGCGCCGAAAGCCCATCTCGGACAGGTCGGCATACACGTGCACGTCCATGGGCTGGCTGGGATCGAGGAACAGCGTGGTGGCCTGCTCGTCGGGCAGATAGCTGCATGAGTGGGCTTGAGTGGCATAGAACTTCAAGCGCGCCAGCTCGGTCATGATCAACCCTCGGGATAAGCTTTGAAATAAGTGTAAGCCACGTGCGCGAAAGTCGCCTAGGAAACCCACGGCCCAGCGTTGGGTTGGTCCAGATGTTTGTGCAGGATTTCAGCGAAGGCGCTGCGCGGTATGCCGCGGGCACCCAGGCTGTGCAGGTGATCGTTGGGCATCTGGCAGTCGATCAGCACAAACCCCCAGGCTTGCAGTTGCCGGGTCAGCGTGGCGAAACCGAATTTGGAGGCGTTGTCGGCGCGGCTGAACATGGACTCGCCAAAAAACAACTGGCCCATCGCCAGGCCGTACAGGCCGCCCACCAGTTCGCCCTGGTCCCAGACCTCGACGGAGTGCGCATAGCCGCGTTGGTGCAGCTCCAGGTAGGCCTGCTGGATGCCTTCGGTGATCCAGGTGCCATCGGCGTAGGCGCGGGGCGCCGCGCAGGCTTGGATGACGGCGGCGAAATCCTGGTCGAAGGTCACGGTATAGCGCTGCTGGCGCAGTAATTTGCCCAGGCTGCGGGAAACATGCAGCTCGTCGGGGAAAATCACCGTGCGCGGGTCGGGTGACCACCAGAGGATAGGCTGGCCTTCGGAGAACCAGGGGAAGCAGCCATGGCGGTAGGCCTGGATCAATCGTTCGGCCGACAGGTCGCCACCGGCGGCGAGCAGGCCGTTGGGTTCGCGCATGGCCTTGGCCAAGGGAGGGAATGTCAGGGTGTCGCGTTGTAACCAGGTCAGCATGGCATCCAGGCTTACGGAAGGGGAGGGGAGTGGCAGGTCATTCGCCTGCGCCGCAAGCGTTGATTATTGACGACCCGGCGCCATGGGGCCAGCCCGAATAGGCTATTGGACAGGATTAGCATAAGCGGGTGTTTCTGCAACTCTGCACACAGGGTGTGGTCGTAATCGGGTCTGGCGCATGCCGGCCCTTTGCCAAGCTTGCCTGGATTGCTAAATACAGCTCATAAGCCTTTGTCAGCAAAGGCAATGCATGCTCAAATTGTGCCTGCAGTCAGGTGAGCGGCAAGTGTGTGGCATCGCGCACGCAAACCCGTACAATGCGGCCATTGTGGCGTTATCGCCATTTCACCTATCCGTCACCGGGTGTTAAAAGTAGATTCAGCAACATTCGTTCATTTTTCAGCTGCTCCGGATAGAGCAGTCGTGTGTAGTCATTCAACAGATGGACGCGCTAAAGGCGCAGGAATAGACCCGTTTTGAAGAAATCCGCCGCAGCACCTAAAGCAGCAGTCGTACCGGCCTGGCGCCAGCACCTGCATTACCGACTCAAGGAAGGCGCACTGATTGCCATCGGTGCGCTGTGCCTGTTCCTGATGATGGCCTTGCTCACCTATGGCAAGGACGATCCGGGCTGGAGCCATAACAGCAAGATCGATGATGTGCAGAATTTCGGCGGCCCGGTGGGTTCCTACAGCGCCGATATCCTGTTCATGATCCTGGGTTACTTCGCCTACATTTTCCCGCTGTTGCTGGCGATCAAGACCTGGCAGATCTTCCGCCAGCGTCACGAGCCGTGGCAGTGGAGCGGCTGGCTGTTTTCCTGGCGCCTGATCGGCCTGGTGTTCCTCGTGCTGTCGGGCGCGGCGCTGGCGCATATTCACTTCCATGCCCCTACCGGCCTGCCGGCGGGCGCGGGCGGGGCCCTGGGCGAAAGCCTTGGCGACCTGGCGCGCAGGACCCTGAATATCCAGGGCAGCACCCTGATGTTCATCGCGCTGTTCCTGTTCGGCCTCACGGTATTCACCGACCTGTCATGGTTCAAGGTGATGGACGTGACCGGCAAGATCACCCTCGACCTGTTCGAGTTGTTCCAGGGCGCCGCCAACCGCTGGTGGGCCGCCCGTGTCGAGCGCAAGCAAATGGTGGCGCAGCTGCGTGAAGTGGACACCCGTGTCAACGAGGTAGTGGCCCCAAGCACGCCGGATCGACGCGAGCAAGCCAAGGTCAAGGAGCGCTTGATCGAACGCGAGCAGGCCCTGAGCAAGCACATGTCGGACCGTGAAAAGCAGGTGCCGCCGGTGATCGCCCCGGCTCCGCCCAAGGCGCCGGAGCCCAGCCATCGCGTGCAAAAAGAGAAACAGGCACCGCTGTTCATCGACAGCGCCGTCGAAGGCACCTTGCCGCCGATCTCGATTCTGGACCCGGCCGAAAAGAAACAACTCAACTATTCCCCCGAATCCCTGGCGGCCGTCGGCCACCTGCTGGAAATCAAGCTCAAGGAATTCGGCGTCGAAGTGTCGGTGGACTCGATCCATCCGGGCCCGGTGATTACCCGTTACGAAATCCAGCCGGCCGCCGGGGTAAAAGTCAGCCGCATTTCCAACCTGGCCAAAGACTTGGCGCGTTCCCTGGCCGTCACCAGCGTGCGCGTGGTGGAAGTGATCCCGGGCAAGACCACCGTGGGTATCGAGATCCCCAACGAAGACCGCCAGATCGTGCGCTTCTCCGAAGTGCTGTCGACCCCGGAATACGACAACTTCAAATCGCCGGTCACCCTGGCGCTCGGCCATGACATCGGCGGCAAGCCGGTGATTACCGACCTGGCGAAAATGCCGCACCTGCTGGTAGCCGGTACCACCGGTTCCGGTAAGTCGGTGGGTGTGAACGCCATGATCCTGTCGATCCTGTTCAAGTCCGGGCCGGATGACGCCAAGCTGATCATGATCGACCCGAAGATGTTGGAACTGTCGATCTACGAAGGCATCCCGCACCTGCTGTGCCCGGTGGTCACCGACATGAAGGACGCCGCCAACGCCCTGCGCTGGAGCGTTGCCGAGATGGAGCGCCGCTACAAGCTGATGGCGAAGATGGGCGTGCGTAACCTGTCGGGCTTCAATGCCAAGGTCAAGGAAGCCCAGGACGCCGGCACACCGCTGACCGACCCGCTGTACAAGCGCGAAAGCATTCACGATGAAGCACCACTGCTGACCAAGCTGCCGACCATCGTGGTGGTGGTCGATGAATTTGCTGACATGATGATGATCGTCGGCAAGAAGGTTGAAGAGCTGATCGCCCGTATCGCCCAGAAGGCGCGGGCGGCGGGTATCCACTTGATCCTCGCGACCCAGCGGCCGTCGGTGGACGTGATCACCGGCCTGATCAAGGCCAACATCCCGACGCGCATGGCGTTCCAGGTCTCCAGCAAGATCGACTCGCGTACCATCATCGACCAGGGTGGCGCCGAGCAACTGCTGGGCCACGGTGACATGCTTTACATGCCGCCGGGCACCAGCCTGCCGATTCGCGTTCATGGCGCCTTTGTTTCCGATGATGAAGTGCACCGTGTGGTTGAAGCCTGGAAACTGCGCGGGGCGCCAGAATATAACGACGACATTCTCGCTGGCGTGGAAGAGGCCGGCAGCGGCTTCGACGGTGGCAGCAGCGGTGGCGACGATGATGCTGAAACCGACGCGCTCTACGACGAAGCCGTGGCTTTCGTACTGGAAAGCCGCCGCGCCTCGATTTCGGCAGTGCAGCGCAAGCTGAAAATCGGCTACAACCGCGCCGCCCGCATGATCGAAGCCATGGAAATGGCTGGCGTCGTGACCGCAATGAACACCAATGGCTCGCGTGAAGTCATCGCCCCCGGGCAGATGCGCGACTGATTCCGCGCCGCGTGGCAACACGCGGCGTGCCCTGACTACTCAATGAGGACTCCCATGCGCTTTATCCGCATGCTGTTGTTGCCGGCCCTGGCCCTGACCGCTGTTTCGGCTCACGCTGACCCGGCCTCCGTCGCCAGCTTGAAGAACCTGTTGGACAAATCCCAGACCCTCACCGCGCGCTTCTCCCAGCTGACCCTGGATGCCGGCGGCACCCAGTTGCAGGAAACCGCCGGTGAAATGGCCGTGCAGCGCCCAGGGCTGTTCTACTGGCATACCGAAGGCAAGGCGGAGCAGACCATCGTTTCCGACGGTAAGAAAGTCACGCTGTGGGACCCGGACCTGGAACAGGCCACCATCAAGAAGCTCGATCCACGCCTAAACCAGACCCCGGCGCTGCTGTTGTCGGGTGATGTGTCGAAAATCAACGACAGCTTCGACATCACCTCCAAGCAGACCAGCAACGTCATCGAGTTCACCCTCAAGCCGAAATCCAAGGACACGCTGTTTGACACGCTGTCGCTGTCGTTCGGCAACGGCGTGATCAACAACATGCGCCTGGTCGACAGCGTCGGCCAGCGCACCGATATCCTGTTCTCCGGGGTCAAGGCCAACCAGCCGGTGCCCGCGTCCAAGTTCAAGTTCGACATCCCCAAGGGTGCCGACGTGATCCAGGAATAAACTGCCCAGAGGTTTCAAACGCTGCCCATGGATCTGTTTCGAAGTGACCCGATTGCCCAGCCACTGGCCGCGCGCTTGCGTTCGACCAACCTGGATGAGTACGTCGGTCAGGAACACCTGCTCGCTCGCGGCAAGCCCCTGCGCGAAGCCCTGGAGCAGGGTGCGCTGCATTCGATGATTTTCTGGGGCCCGCCGGGCGTGGGCAAGACCACCCTGGCGCGGTTGCTGGCGAAAGTCTCGGACGCGCACTTTGAAACGGTCTCGGCGGTGCTTGCCGGGGTGAAGGAGATCCGCCAGGCGGTGGAAGTCGCCAAGCAGCAGGCCGGGCAATACGGCAAGCGCACTATCCTGTTCGTCGACGAAGTGCATCGCTTCAACAAGTCGCAGCAGGATGCGTTCCTGCCTTATGTCGAGGACGGTACGCTGATCTTTATCGGCGCCACCACCGAAAACCCATCCTTTGAATTGAACAACGCGTTGCTGTCACGGGCGCGGGTCTATGTGCTCAAGAGCCTGGATGAAGCGGCGATGCACAAGTTGCTGCACCGCGCCTTGAGCGAAGACAAGGGCCTGGGCAAGCGTCAACTGAGCCTCAGCGATGAAGGCTTCAAGATTTTACTGACCGCCGCTGATGGCGACGGGCGGCGCTTTCTCAACCTGCTGGAGAACGCCTCCGACCTGGCCGAAGACGGCGGCGAGATTGGTGTCGATCTGTTGCAAAGCCTGCTGGGTGACACGCGCCGGCGTTTCGACAAGGGCGGCGAAGCCTTCTACGACCAGATTTCCGCGCTGCACAAATCCGTACGAGGTTCCAACCCTGACGGCGCGCTGTATTGGTTTGCGCGCATGATCGACGGCGGTTGCGACCCGCTGTACCTGGCGCGCCGTGTGGTGCGCATGGCCAGCGAAGACATCGGCAATGCCGACCCACGCGCCCTGAGCCTGTGCCTGGCGGCCTGGGAGGTGCAGGAGCGCCTCGGCAGCCCGGAAGGCGAGTTGGCGGTGGCCCAGGCCATCACTTACCTGGCCTGCGCGCCCAAAAGCAACGCGGTGTACATGGGCTTCAAGTCGGCCCTGCGTGCGGCCGCCGAGCACGGCTCCCTCGAAGTGCCGCTGCACCTGCGCAACGCGCCGACCAAGCTGATGAAGCAACTGGGGTATGGCGACGAATACCGTTATGCCCACGATGAGCCGGACGCCTACGCGGCCGGCGAAGACTACTTCCCGGATGAGCTGGCGCCGCAGCCGTTCTATCAGCCGGTGCCCCGTGGCCTGGAGCTGAAGATCGGTGAGAAGCTCAACCACCTGGCCACCCTCGACCGTCTGAGCCCCCGGCAGCGGAGAAAATCATGATTCCTTTGGTGGTCGCGGTTTCGGCGGGAGGTATCGCCGGTACACTGCTGCGCTTTGCTACCGGCAATTGGATCAACGCCAATTGGCCGAAACACTTCTATACGGCGACGCTCGCCGTTAATATCGTGGGCTGCCTGTTGATCGGCGTGTTATACGGCCTGTTTTTGCTACGCCCGGAAGTGCCTGTCGAGGTACGTGCCGGCCTGATGGTTGGCTTTCTTGGCGGCCTGACGACTTTTTCATCCTTTTCACTGGATACCGTGCGCCTGCTGGAAAGCGGGCAAGTGCCGCTGGCGATTGGCTATGCGGCCATCAGCGTATTCGGCGGGCTGCTCGCCACCTGGGCTGGCCTGTCCTTGACCAAACTTTGATAACGAGAGACCGACATGCTCGATTCCAAACTGTTACGTAGCAACCTTCAGGACGTAGCGGACCGCCTGGCATCCCGTGGCTTTGCCTTGGATGTTGCGCGCATCGAAGCGCTGGAAGAACAGCGCAAGACCGTCCAGACCCGCACCGAAGCACTGCAGGCTGAACGTAATGCGCGCTCCAAGTCCATCGGCCAGGCCAAGCAGCGCGGCGAAGACATCGCGCCGTTGATGGCGGATGTCGAGCGCATGGGCACTGAGCTGTCCGACGGCAAAATCGAGCTGGAAGGCATTCAGACCCAATTGGACTCGATCCTGCTGGGCATTCCGAACCTGCCCCACGAATCCGTGCCGGTCGGCGAAGACGAAGACGGCAACGTCGAAGTGCGCCGCTGGGGCACGCCGAAAACCTTCGATTTCGAGATCAAGGACCACGTCGCCCTGGGCGAATTGACCGGTGGCCTGGACTTTGAAACCGCAGCAAAAATGTCCGGCGCACGCTTTGCCTTGCTGCGCGGCCCGATTGCGCGCATGCACCGTGCCCTGGCGCAGTTCATGATCAACCTGCACACCGGCGAACACGGTTACGAAGAAGCCTACACCCCGTACCTGGTTCAGGCGCCGGCGTTGATGGGCACCAGCCAACTGCCGAAATTCGAAGAAGACCTGTTCAAGATCAGCCGCGACGGCGAAGCCGACCTGTACCTGATCCCGACGGCCGAAGTGTCGCTGACCAATATCGTCGCCGGCGAAATCCTCGACGCCAAGCAACTGCCGTTGAAGCTGGTTGCCCACAGCCCGTGCTTCCGTAGCGAAGCCGGCGCGTCGGGGCGCGATACCCGTGGCATGATCCGCCAGCATCAGTTCGACAAGGTTGAGATGGTGCAGGTAGTAGAGCCGTCGACCTCCATGGACGCCCTGGAAGGCCTGACTGCCAACGCCGAGCGCGTGCTGCAGCTGCTGGAGCTGCCTTACCGCGTACTGGCCCTGTGCACGGGCGACATGGGCTTCAGCGCCGTGAAAACCTACGACCTGGAAGTGTGGGTGCCGAGCCAGGACAAATACCGCGAGATTTCGTCGTGCTCCAACTGCGGTGACTTCCAGGCCCGTCGCATGCAGGCGCGTTTCCGCAACCCGGAAACCGGCAAGCCGGAGCTGGTGCACACCCTCAACGGTTCGGGCCTGGCCGTAGGCCGTACCCTGGTGGCCGTGCTGGAAAACTACCAGCAGGCCGACGGTTCGATCCGTGTACCTGAGGTGCTCAAGCCGTACATGGCGGGCGTTGAGGTCATCCGCTAAATGGAATTTCTGCCGCTGTTTCATAACCTGCGCGGCAGTCGTGTGTTGGTCGTCGGTGGTGGGGAGATTGCCTTGCGCAAATCCCGACTGCTGGCCGACGCCGGCGCGGTGTTGCGGGTGGTTGCTCCCCAGATCGAAAGCCAGTTGCGTGAGCTGGTACTGGGCAGTGGCGGGGAACTGATGTTGCGCGGTTATCAGGAGGCCGACCTGGACGGCTGCACCCTGATTATCGCGGCCACCGACGATGAGCCACTGAATGCGCAGGTGTCCAGTGATGCCAAGCGTCGCTGCGTGCCGGTCAATGTGGTGGACGCGCCAGCGTTGTGCAGCGTGATCTTCCCGGCGATTGTCGACCGTTCACCCTTGGTGATTGCCGTCTCCAGCGGCGGTGACGCGCCGGTACTGGCACGCCTGATTCGTGCCAAGCTGGAAACCTGGATTCCCTCCACCTACGGGCAATTGGCTGGGCTGGCCGCGCGTTTTCGGGCTCAGGTCAAAGGTTTGTACCCGGATGTGCAGCAACGCCGGGCGTTCTGGGAAGAAGTGTTCCAGGGCCCGATTGCCGACCGCCAGTTGGCCGGGCAGGGTGAGGAGGCCGAGCGCCTGTTGATCGAAAAGGTCAATGGCGCGCCGCCTTATGCGCCCGGTGAGGTGTACTTGGTGGGCGCGGGCCCAGGTGACCCGGATTTGCTGACCTTCCGTGCATTGCGCCTGATGCAGCAAGCCGACGTAGTGCTGTACGACCGTTTGGTGGCGCCGGCGATTTTGGAACTGTGCCGTCGGGATGCCGAGCGCGTGTACGTCGGCAAGCGTCGTGCCGATCACGCGGTGCCTCAGGACCAGATCAACCAGCAACTGGTCGACCTGGCCAAGCAAGGCAAGCGCGTGCTGCGCCTTAAAGGTGGCGACCCGTTCATCTTTGGTCGTGGTGGCGAAGAGATCGAAGAATTGGCGGCCCACGGCATCCCGTTCCAGGTGGTGCCGGGCATCACCGCAGCCAGTGGTTGCGCGGCTTATGCCGGGATTCCGCTGACGCATCGCGACTATGCCCAATCGGTGCGCTTCATCACCGGCCACCTGAAGAACAATACCTCGGACTTGCCCTGGCAGGACTTGGTCGGGCCGTCGCAGACCCTGGTGTTCTACATGGGCCTGATTGGCTTGCCGATCATTTGCGAGCAGTTGATCAAACACGGGCGTGCCGCAGATACCCCAGCAGCGCTGATCCAGCAGGGCACCACGTCCAACCAGCGCGTGTTCACCGGCACCCTGGCCGACTTGCCGCGCATGGTGGCGGAGCATGAAGTGCATGCGCCGACATTGGTGATCGTGGGTGAGGTGGTGGTACTGCGTGAGAAGCTCAAGTGGTTCGAGGGCGCCCAGTCCCAAGTCTGAACGACTGACCCACTGTAGGAGCGAGCTTGCTCGCGAAAAACTCAAAGACGCCAAGGGCTACCTGATAGCGCTGCGTTATCGTTGGCGTTCTTCGCGAGCAAGCTCGCTCCTACAGGCGGTTTATGTCAGCTCCATACACCTTTGCCGTGCAATGCATGGCGATCATGCTCGGTATCAAACCCCTGCAACGGCCCCTTCGGCACAATTCCCGTCGGGTTGATCGTGCGATGGCTGGCATAGTAATGCCCCTTGATATGCTCGAAATCCACCGTCTCGGCCACCCCTGGCCACTGATACATCTCCCTTAGCCAGTTCGACAAGTTCGCATAGTCGGCAATCCGCCGCAGGTTGCATTTGAAGTGGCTGTAATACACCGCATCAAAACGAATCAGCGTGGTGAACAGCCGCACATCGGCTTCGGTCAGGTACTCACCGGCCAAATAACGATGGCTGCCCAGGTGCTGTTCCAAATGATCCAGCTCGGCAAACACATCATCAAACGCGCTTTCATACGCCTGTTGTGAGGTGGCGAAGCCTGCGCGGTACACACCGTTGTTCACGGCGGGGTATATGCGTTCGTTGAGGGCGTCGATGGTCGGGCGCAGGGCTTGGGGGTAGAAATCCAGGGTGTTGCCGGTCAGTTCATTGAACGCGCTGTTGAACATGCGGATGATCTCCGCCGATTCATTGCTGACGATGCGCTTGAGCTGTTTGTCCCACAGCACCGGCACGGTGACGCGCCCGGTGTAGTCGGCGGTATCGGCGGTGTAGCGTTGGTGCATGAAGTTGAAACCGTCGAGGTTGTCGCCGCTGGAGCCGTGGGCCTTGTCGAAGGTCCAGCCGTTTTCCAGCATCAGCCAGCTGACCACCGAGACGTCGATCAGGCTTTCCAGGCCTTTGAGCTTGCGCAGGATCAAGGTGCGGTGCGCCCACGGGCAGGCAAGGGACACATAGAGGTGATAGCGACCGGCCTCGGCCTTGAAGCCGCCTTCGCCGCTCGGGCCTGGCGCGCCATCGGCGGTCACCCAGTTGCGGCGTTGTGCCTGTTCCCGTTGGAAAGCGCCGTCTGCGCTACTTTCGTACCACTGGTCCTTCCACTGTCCTTCGATCAATAAACCCATGACTGGCTCCTTGGCTGATAAGCGTTGGAGCCCAGTCTAAAGGGATGAGTTCGAACTAAAAGCGCAAAGAACCGGCTTGAATGATCGATTAAATCGATTTATCCCGTGCGTCCCAGTACTGCTGAGCCAATTCGAACGCCTGTTGCCGTGGGTGGCCAAGGCCGCGCAGGGCCAACGCCATGGTGGCGATCAACGCCAGTTGCGGGTAGCTGTCTTCAACGTCGCCGCGCCACAGCGCTTTGAGGTGCTCGGGCTCAAGCGTTGCCGGCTTGACGTGTCGCTGGTCGGAGAGGGCGGGCCACTCTTCGTCCCAGCTCTGGCCGCCAGTGGTGCCATACAAGTGACTGAGGGTGTCGGGGTTGATCTCGATCTCACCGCCGTCGCCCTTGACCACAATCACGTTGTCACCCAGCAGGCCGCTGGCATCACGATGCACGCCCTGGTAACCGGGGTGGAAAATGCTTTGCAGGCCACAGCGCGCATTCAGTGGGTTGAGCAGGCGCGCCAAGGAATGGATAGGCGAACGCAGGCCCAGGGTGTTACGCAGGTCGA
Organism: Pseudomonas sp. AP42; assembly: GCF_001728935.1. Lineage (NCBI taxonomy): Bacteria > Pseudomonadati > Pseudomonadota > Gammaproteobacteria > Pseudomonadales > Pseudomonadaceae > Pseudomonas > Pseudomonas sp. AP42. The sequence goes on along the minus strand of NZ_LYSO01000111.1, from coordinate 8,578 downwards.
TCATGCGTTGCAACTGTGGCGCCCAATCACCCAGCGGGATAAACGCCAGGTTGCCGTGGGCAAAGGCGCTCTCGACCTGTTGCCAATCGCGGCACAGCGGGATGTTCAAGCTGTCCAGCAATTGTTCGGTGTACAAGCGCCCCGCGGTGTGGGCGCCGCCGCCGTGCATCAGGATGCGCACGCCGTTCTGTGCCAGGCATTTGGCTGCCAGCAGGAACCACGGCAGGTGGCGCTTTTTGCCGGCGTAGGTTGGCCAGTCGATATCCACGTTCAACGCAGGTGCGTGCAGGCGCTCACGGACCGCTTCGGTGAAACCGGCGAGTTCTTCCGGGCTTTCTTCCTTGTGGCGCAGCAGCATCAGGAAGGCGCCGAGCTGGGTGTCCTCGACCTTTTCGTCGAGCAGCATGCCCATGGCCTCCCGCGCTTCCTCACGGGTGAGGTTGCGCGCGCCGCGCTTGCCTTTGCCGAGGATGCGCACGAACTGCGCAAAGGGATGCTCTTGGGGTGTTACGAGAGTCAGGGGGGCAAAGTCGGTCATAAGCAATTCGTCGGCCTGGGCAGGCCCGCCAGCTTGGCGGCGAGTTTGGCGGGAGTGCCGTTGAACAGTTTGTTGAGGTGCAGGCTGTTGCCCTTTTCCGGGCCCAGCTTCAAGGCGGTGTACTTGATCAGCGGGCGCGTGGCGGGAGACAGCTGGAATTCGGTGTAGAACTGGCGCAGCAGGGTGAGGATTTCCCAGTGATCCGGGGTCAGCTCCAGGGCTTCGGCAGCGGCCAGGGCATTGGCCACTTCATCGGACCAGTCGTTGAGGTCGACAAGGTAGCCGTCCTTGTCCAGTTCCAGGGTGCGTGCGCCGACGGTCAGGGTGTTCATAGCCAGGTGTTGACCTTGTCGTAGTCGATGGACAGTTGCACGAAGCCTGGGTAATCGACGCTGTCAGCCCAGTCGGGCAGCGGCAGGTTGCGCGCCTGCATGTCTTCGGCCAGCACAAACACCTTCACGCCTTTGGTTTGCAGGGCGGGCGTGTGCAGGCCGTAGGCACCGTCACCACACAGCAGGATTGCGTCCTCGGCCCCACAGAGGCGCAGGCAACTGTCGAGGCGGCTGTCAGTAAACGGGGAATGAGACACCACATGTAGAGTCGACATCAGAGGGTAATCACCTGGTCGTAACGGTCAATCAGCTGGGAAATGGCTTGGCTGTCGAGCGCCTGCGCGTGGGCAGGCGGCGGCAACCCGCGTGCGGACAGGCTATGGCTGCACGCGAACACGTCGTCAATGCCGAACAAGCCCAGAGCCTGCAGATTGGCACTCAGGTCTTTCTGTTGCACGGCTTTGGCGGCTTGGTTCGGCGCCAGTTGGAACACACCGTCATCCAGAAACAGCAGGCCAATGGGCAGATCGAACGCGCCACCGGCCAGCACGATATCCAGCGCTTCCCGCGCACTCGGCCCGGACCACGGGGCCTGGCGGCTGATCACCAGCAAGGATTTGGACATGTTACGGCCCTCCAAAACAGATCAGTCGGTCGGCGTCCTGGATCGCGTCATGCAATTGGCCCAGGCCCGACAACGCCCAGGGGGCTTCCAGGTTGACCGCGCTGCGTTGATAGCGCGCAGCTTCCTCGGCATTCAGCACACCCCGGCGCAGAGCAGCGGCGATGCACACCACGCCGTCGAGCTGGTGCTGGCTGACAAACTCGCGCCATTGGCGCGCAGTGTCTTGCTCATCCTGGGGCGCGACAATGTTGTTGGACGCGCTGTACACGCCGTCCTGGTAGAAAAACAGCCGCACAATCTCATGCCCGCCGGCCAGCGCTGCCTGCGCGAACAACAGGGCGCGGCGCGAAGAGGGCGCGTGGGCGGCGCTATACAGTGCAATCGCGAACTTCATGGAAGACTCTGCCAACAAACGTCGGCTAATGATAAAGCCGCCGCCGCGAAAAAGCCCGCCGTGATCAAAACGGTCACTGTGGTTGATTGTTCTGACGATTGCCGGCAGGCGCCCGGCTGCCTAGTCTGTGGGTATTCGCAACCCAACTGGAGTCTCTATGTCAGGTCCCTTGGCGTCCCTCAAAGTGTTGGATTTTTCCACCTTGCTGCCCGGCCCATTTGCCTCCTTGATGCTGGCGGACATGGGCGCCGAGGTGCTGCGCATCGAATCGCCCACGCGGATGGACCTGTTGCGTGCGTTGCCGCCCCATGATCGTGGCACCTCGGCCAGCCACGCCTACCTCAATCGCAACAAGCGCAGCCTGGCCCTGGACCTCAAGCAGGCCGAGGCGATCGAGATCGTGCGTGAGTTGGTCAAGGGCTATGACATCCTGCTCGAACAGTTCCGCCCCGGCGTCATGGAGCGCCTGGGCCTGGGCTATGAGGCGCTGAAGGCGATCAACCCGCGGCTGATCTACGTGTCGATCACCGGCTACGGCCAGACCGGCCCCTATAAGGACCGCGCCGGGCACGATATCAACTACCTGGCGCTGGCCGGCGTGGCCAGCCATACCGGGCGCCAGGACACCGGCCCATTACCGCTCGGCGTACAACTGGCGGATGTGGCGGGCGGTTCGCTGCACGCCGTGGTCGGCTTGCTGGCGGCGGTGATTGCCAGGCAGCAAAGCGGGGTGGGGCAATACCTGGATGTGAGCATGACCGATTGCTCGTTCAGCCTGAACGCCATGGCTGGGGCCGGTTACCTGGCTTGCGGGGTCGAGCCTGGGTGGGAGAACCATGTGCTCAATGGCGGGAGTTTCTACGACTACTACCGCACACGCGATGGGCGCTGGATGTCGGTGGGCAGTCTGGAACCGGGGTTTATGCAGCAGCTGTGCGAGGCATTGGGGCGGCCGGAACTGGCGGCACACAGCGTGACGCCCGAACGCCAGGCCGTGCTCAAACAGGCGCTGCAGGTAGAGTTTGAAAAGCGCAGTTTTGACCAGTTATGTGAGTTGTTTGCCGGGGTGGATGCCTGTGTGGAGCCGGTGTTGAGTCTGAGTGAGGCGGTGGAGCATCCACAGTTGAAGGCGCGGGAGCTGGTCAGCCAGGTGCCCCGGGGGGATGGCTCGACACAAGCGCAATTGGCCTGCCCGCTGAAGTTCTCCGAGGGGTTACCAGCGCCCAGGCATATTGGGGTGGCGGTGGGGGCGCACAGTGATGAGGTGTTGGTGGCGTTGGGGTTCGGTGTTGAGCGGATAGAGCAATTGCGCCAGGCCAAGGTTGTGGGTTGACTGAAAGGGCGCTTTCGCAGGCAAGCCAGCTCCCACATTTTGATTGCGTTCACAGATCCAAATGTGGGAGCTGGCTTGCCTGCGATGAGGCCCTCATTCCACCCGAGTTTCCCCGGTAAACACCAGAGTCTGCCGACACCGCCGACACAAATACCGCCGCCCCTGGTTCACCAGCCCATGGCGCTGCGGTGAAAACGGAAAGTCACTGTCCGCACACGGGCAGCGGTAAATATAGCGAGTCACCTGCCGGCGCTTGACCTCGTAGGTGTGGCAACGGTCGGGCGGCAGTTCGTAAACCCCGCGCATGATCAGCTGCCATTCCTCGCCATGGGGCTGGATGCGCTCGCCAAACAACTGGTGGGCAATCAGGTGCGCCACTTCGTGGGCCACGGTCTGCTTGAGAAAGTGTTGGCTGTTTTCACGGTACAACTGAGGGTTGAAGCGCAGCAGGTTCTCGTGCAAATGCGCGACACCGGCTTTCTGGCCCCGCAGCTTGAGGCTGACCTGGGGGCGTTTGAAGCTTCGTTTGAAAAAGGATTCGGCTTGCAGGAAACAATCTTCGACGCGGGTATTGAGTTGCTCGGGCATGCTGTACATATCTCCAGAGACGCCCAGTATGCCGCAAAGCAGGGGGTTTCCGAATCTGTCAGGCGCCGAATGGTCATGCATAACGCACAAAGCCACCTTGCGGTGGCCTTGCCTGCTTTTTTTTTCGGTCAACTGGTGTAGATCGGCCCGACGCCCAGGCCCCAGACGATCACGGTAAAGGCCATGATCGCCACCAGCACCACCAGGCCGACGGCCAGTACCGAACTGGAAAACAGGAAGCCTTCATCCGGGTCGATACTCATGAAGGTCGGCAGCCCTACATACAACAGGTACACCGTGTAGCAGATCGCCGCCGTGCCCACCACCATGCCCAGCCACATATGCGGGTAGAGCGCCGCCAGCCCGCCGATAAACAAGGGCGTGGCGGTGTAGGTGGCAAACGCCACGCAGCGGGCCATGCTTGGGCTGGCGTCGTAGGTGCGAGCCATCCAGTGAATGAACGCGCCCATCACCGCCACGCCGCACAGCATGGCCGCGTAAGACATGAGGGTCATCCACAGCGCGCTTTCCTGGGTCAGCATCACCGGAGCGCGGTTGCCGATAACCCAGCCGACCTGGGTGGTGCCAATAAAGGCGGAAATGGCGGGAATCGCCGCGAGAATCAGGGTATGAGTGAGGTACATGTGGCCGATGCTTTCTTCTTTATCGCCACGGATTTCCCGCCATTCCTGGTCGGGATGGGTAAACAGCCCCACGACGTGATGGATCATGCCAGTCACTCCTGTCGTTATTACCATCGCCCCCCATCGGAGCGCCCACGGGCCAAATGGCCTCAAAGGTCTGGATAGAATGTGCGACCTCAAGTCGCAGTATAGGAAGGGATGACCGGAATAACCGTAGGGCCTTTAGAGCAAATTGCGCTGTAAAAAGTGGGCTTAATCGCGTTAGGGTCTGGCAACTTGATTTACTGTGAAAGCGTTTTAGGTGGGAGCGGGCTTGCTCGCGAAAGCGGTGGATCAGTCGATATGTCAGGTGACTGATCCACCGCTTTCGCGAGCAAGCCCGCTCCCACACAAGCCCAACTCCCACATTGGAACTTGGCCGCTCATATAGCTAAAATACCCGGCTTTTCGTCACACACCTCTGCGGATCCAAGCGCCATGGGCACTCTTACAGTCAACCAGAACAAACTGCAAAAACGCCTGCGTCGCCTGGCCGGTGAAGCAGTCGCCGATTTCAATATGATCGAGGACGGCGACAAGGTCATGGTCTGCCTCTCGGGCGGCAAAGACAGCTACACCATGCTCGACGTGTTGTTGCACCTGCAAAAGGTCGCACCGATCAAGTTCGAGATCGTGGCGGTCAACATGGACCAGAAGCAACCCGGTTTCCCTGAGCATGTGCTGCCGGCCTACCTGAAAGAACTGGGCGTGGAATACCACATCGTCGAGAAAGACACCTACTCGGTGGTCAAGGAGCTGATTCCGGAAGGCAAGACCACCTGCTCGCTGTGCTCGCGCCTGCGCCGTGGCACGCTCTATACCTTTGCCGATGAGATCGGCGCGACCAAGATGGCCCTGGGTCATCACCGCGATGACATCGTCGAGACCTTCTTCCTCAATATGTTCTTCAACGGCTCGCTCAAGGCCATGCCGCCCAAGCTGCGCGCCGATGATGGGCGCAACGTGGTGATCCGCCCGCTGGCGTATTGCAACGAGAAGGACATCCAGGCTTACTCCGACTTCAAGCAATTCCCGATCATCCCGTGCAACCTGTGCGGCTCCCAGGAAAACCTGCAGCGCCAGGTGGTCAAGGAGATGCTGTTGGAATGGGAGCGCAAGACCCCAGGGCGTACCGAAAGTATCTTCCGCAGCCTGCAAAACGTGATCCCGTCGCAGTTGGCCGACCGCAACCTGTTCGACTTCACCAGCCTGAAAATCGATGAGACCGCCGCATCGCGTTTCGTCAATGTAGTGAACCTCTGAGTCTTCCCAAGGCTCTAGTACACGGCGCTTGCGGGCGCCGTTTTCAATTCGACTGACAGGAGAGGGCATGCGCGATTACAAGTGGCTGCACGAATATTGTCTGAACCGTTTCGGTTCGGCGGCCAAGCTGGAAGCCCATCTGCCGGTGCCCAAGACCCCGGCGCAATTGCGCAAGATCACCGATGACCGTTACCTGTCGACCTTGGCGCTGCGAGTGTTCCGCGCCGGTTTGAAGCACAGCGTGGTCGATGCCAAATGGCCGGCGTTCGAGCAGGTGTTCTTTGGCTTCGATCCGGAAAAAGTCGTGCTGATGGGCGCCGAGCACCTGGAACGGCTGATGCAAGACACCCGCATCATCCGTCACCTGGGCAAGCTCAAGAGTGTGCCGCGCAATGCGCAGATGATCCTGGATATCGAACAGGAAAAAGGCAGCTTCGGCGCGTTTATCGCCGATTGGCCGGTGACTGATATCGTCGGGCTGTGGAAGTACCTGAGCAAGCACGGCCACCAGCTGGGTGGGCTGTCGGCGCCGCGATTTCTGCGCATGGTTGGCAAGGACACTTTCGTGCCGAGCGATGACGTGGTGGCGGCGCTGAATGCGCAGAAGATCGTCGACAAGGCCCCGACCAGCCTGCGCGATTTGGCGACGGTGCAGGGTGCCTTCAACCAGTGGCATGCCGAGAGTGGGCGGCCGATGTGTCAGCTGTCGATGATGTTGGCCTATACCGTCAACCATTGAAACCGCGGTGATGCCTTCGCGAGCAAGCCCGCTCCCACAGGGGAACGCATTCCACCTGTGCGGGCTTGCTCGCGAAGGCTGACTTTCAGGCGCCCGGGGCTTCGGCCAGTCGCCGGTTCAGTTGATGCCGCCAACGCACATACAGCAACGCCGTGCAAAACACCGCCAGGCTCGCGAGCATCTCCAGCACACCGAACCACTGGCGGTTCGGGTCATACGCCGCCAGCGCGCCCTTGATGAAATACAGGTTCACCACAAAACACATCCACGAATGCCCGCGTGCGCTGCCCATCAGCATGCCTGGCGCAAGTATCAGCAACGGCACCAGTTCGATCAGCAGGATGACCCACGGGCGCGCCCCATGCAGGTCGGCGACCAACAGGTAGTACACGCACAACAAGCCCACCAGGCCCAAAAACGCCAGCAGGCTCAGCGCGCGTGCCACCTTGACCCGTGGCTCCAGCCACTCCCGTGGCGGCAGGACCTTAGGCTTCCTGGCCACGGCCGTTCTCCAGCAGCGTGGCGGTCTTGGCCAGGCGCAGGCCCAGGGCCCGGCACAGGGTGATTTCATGTTGGTCGAGCATCCGCTTGCCATCTGGCCCGGAATGGTGGCTGGCGCCATATGGCGTGCCGCCGCCCTGGGTGTCGAGCAGGGCCTGTTCGCTGTAGGGCAGGCCGGTGATCAGCATGCCGTGGTGCAGCAGCGGCAGCAGCATCGACATCAGCGTGGTTTCCTGGCCGCCATGCAGGCTGGCGGTGGAGGTGAACACGCCGGCTGGCTTGCCCACCAACGCGCCGGTAAGCCACAGGTTGCTGGTGCCATCGAGGAAGTACTTGAGCGGCGCGGCCATGTTGCCGAACCGGGTCGGGCTGCCCAGGGCCAAGCCCGAGCAGTGCTTCAGGTCATCCAGGCTGGCATACAGCGCGCCTTCGTCGGGAATGCTTGGTGCCACCGCTTCGCACTCGGTGGAAATCGCCGGCACCGTGCGTAACCGCGCCTCCATTCCGCCTTGCTCGATACCCCGGGCAATCTGCCGGGCCATCTCGCTCACCGAGCCGTTGCGGCTGTAATACAACACCAGCACATAGGGCGTACTCACGGCAGAATCTCCAGCACGTTCTCGGGCGGGCGGCCGATGATGGCTTTATCGGCGGTTTCCAGGATCGGGCGTTCCATCAGCTTGGGATGGGCGGCGATGGCGGCGATCAACTGTGCTTCGTTCACGCTGGTATCGGCCAGGTTCAGGGTTTTGTATTCGTCTTCACCGGTGCGCAGCAGTTGGCGTGCGCTGATGCCCAGCTTTTTGAGCAGGGCCTTGATTTGCGCGGCATTCAGCGGGGTTTCCAGGTAGCGCACGACGGTCGGGGTGAGGCCGTGGGCTTCCAGCAGTTCCAGCGCACCGCGCGATTTCGAGCAGCGCGGGTTGTGATAAAGCGTCAGATCGGTCATGTGCGGGTCGCATCTTGCGTAAGGTGGCGGGTATTCTACCTGCGCTGGTGCCTGTCCTTAAACCGTAAGAGGCGATAGGCCGCAGCCAACGTTCATTTTTGCGAAGGAATACCCCATGACAAGGCGACTGATCGGTGCATTGGCGATCATCACAACCCTGCTGCTCAGCGGCTGCGGTAACGATTACGGCGTTGACCAATATGGCCAGAAAGTGGCGGCCGAACGCTTGGACAAACAGTGGTTGGTGGTCAACTACTGGGCCGAATGGTGTGGCCCGTGCCGCACGGAAATCCCCGAGCTCAATGCCCTGGCAGAACAGTTGAAAGGCCAGAATGTCGGGGTGTTCGGCGTCAACTTCGACAATGTGCAGGGTGAGGAACTGAAGGCCGCCAGCGACAAGCTGGGGATCAAGTTCACGGTGCTGGCCCAGAACCCGGACGGGATTTTCGAGATTCCGCGCAGCGAGGCTTTGCCGGTGACCTACATCATCGACGATAAGGGCAAGGTGCGTGAGCAGTTGATGGGTGAGCAGACGGCGGAAGGGGTGTTGGCCAAGCTCAAGGCCCTCAAAGGCTAGAACTGTGGGAGCTGGCTTGCCTGCGATGGCCATAGGTATCTACACAACTTTGTGAG
>NZ_LYSO01000110.1:0-20505 GCF_001728935.1 Pseudomonas sp. AP42 | reverse complement strand
TTGGCAATACATGATTAATGTGGGAGCTGGCTTGCCTGCGAAAGCGGTGGTTCAGTTAAATATTCAGTTGCTGACACACCGCTTTCGCGAGCAAGCCAGCTCCCACAGGGGATCTGTGCCAGGCGCTGATTCTGTGGGCAATACATGATTAATGTGGGAGCTGGCTTGCCTGCGAAAGCGGTGGTTCAGCTAAAGCTTCAGTGGCTGACACACCGCTTTCGCGGGCAAGCCCGCACACAGGGGATTGGTGCCAGGCGCTGATTTTGTGGGCAATACATGATTAATGTGGGAGCTGGCTTGCCTGCGAAAGCGGTGGTTCAGCTAAAGCTTCGGTGGCTGACACACCGCTTTCGCGGGCAAGCCCGCTCCCACAGGGGATTGGTGCCAGGCGCTGATTCTGTTGGCAATGCATGACCAGTGTGGGAGCTGGCTTGCCTGCGAAAGCGGTGGTTCAGTTAAAGCTTGAGTGACTGACACACCGCTTTCGCGAGCAAGCCCGCTCCCACAGGGGATCTGTGCCAGGCGCTGATTCTGTTGGCAATGCATGACCAGTGTGGGAGCTGGCTTGCCTGCGATAGCGGTAGTGCAGTCACAGATGCAGCAACTGACACACCGCCAGCAGGCAAACCAATCAGAAGTAATACGGGAATTTCAGGCTGAACGTAAAGTCCGGCGCATCATCGGTCATGCCAATCGCCAGGTTCGGCACGATGGTCAGGTTATCCGAGGCGGCAATCGTCATGCCCACGTTGAAGTAACCGGCATTGGCATCGCTGGACACCACCGATTGCCAATCGCCGCCATCCGGCTTGAGCTTGCTCTTGCGTTGCACCAGGTCGGACACCGAGAACGACATACTCATCTTCTCGTTCAAGGCAAACGCTACGCCGACCCCGAACTGGAAGCTGTCGCCCAGGCGCACCTTGCCTCCCACCTTCTGATTGACTTCACTGCTGATGTCATCGAAAGAGTCTTCAAAGTTGTGGGTGTACGACAACGAACCGAACAACACGGCCGGATCAAAGGTCTTGACCAGGGAGATGCCCGGTGTGACCGACCAGACCCCGTTGCCCGTCGGCAGGCTTTCAGGTACGTAGAGGTTGTCGTTGTTCGGTTGCTTGACCAGTTTGATGCCGAAGGGCTCTTTGCCCGTCGGTGCCTTGACGCGCACGGATACCACCGCATCCGGCAAGGTCGGGGTTTCGTCGAGGAACTTGTAAGCCACGCCAAAGTTGACATCGCCGATGGTCGGGTCGCGGGTCACGGAGCCTTCGGAGGTGGCGGTGGCGTCGTTGCCGGCGCCGCCCGACTGGTAGGTGGACTCGCGGTATACCACCGGCACGTTCAGGTCGAACTGCCAGCGGTTGTCGACGTTGTAGCGCCCGGTGAGGTCCAGGGTCCAGCTGTCGGACTTGATCCGGTCCAGGTTGATGTTGCCCAGAAAGATCGAGTCCAGCGCCAGGAAACCATTGAGGGTCAATTGGCGCGCATCATAACGGGCATAGGTGATGCCGGTTTCCACGCTGAACTTGCCATTGCCGAAAAAGCCGCTGGCTTCGTTGTACAGGTTGCTCACACTTTGCGCAGGGGCCGAGTCGTCCTTGAGGGCCTGGCCGTAGGAGCTGCCACCTCCGCCAGCGCCACCGGACGCTGCGGCTGCGCCCGTACCGCTGGCCGCGACAGCGTTAGCGCCGTTCTTGAAGTCGGCAGGTGATTTAGCCAGGCGCCTGGGGGCAGGCGTTGCCGGTTGATCCTCGACCTGGCGCACGCGTTGCTCCAGCACGGCCAAGGCTTTTTGCTGCACGTCGTACCGTTGTTTGAGTTCCAGCAGTTCCTTCTTCAGGGTTTCGATGTCAGCGTCTGGCGCGGCATACAGCACGGATGCGGGCAAGAGCGTACTCAAACAAACCACCGCACGAAGCGATAACGATCGATGCATGAAATAAGCCGTCCTTTTCTAATGCGTAAGTGTCGAGGGTCAGCGTAGTTCAATAACCGAGCGTGCGTAGGCCCTTGAGTTGATCCAGGTTGCAATTCAACGCGGCGTTGTTCAGCCCGTTATTGTTCATGACTACGTTGATCTGGGTGATGTTTCTGACAAGGTTGCTGTCACCGGTCAAAACCGTGCCTTGCAGCACGTTCCCCGCGCCGATCTGTTGCAGGCTGTTGCCCTGGTTGTGATTGGCCTGGATGGCCATCTGCACGCCGGCATTGTTGGCCGAGACGCTGACACGGCCCGCGGCGCTGTCGCCGGTCACTGTGCCGCCCGCCACCAGCACCTGGCCGGACTGCAGGTTATTGGCGGGGGTAACCCCATTCTCGACGTTGATGCCCACATTGTTGTAGGCGGCGTTGCCATCGCCGGCGGTGCGTACACTTTGGGTCACGCCCTGGCCGCTGCCGAGGCCGGCACCCCCGACCACATTGCCGGTGCCCGTGTTGGGAGGGGTACCGGTACCGGTCGAGCCGGTGGTTTGCACATAGAACTGAGGAGTAATGGTGCTCTTGTCGATCTGCATGTTGGCCGTGCCGGTGATGTTGCTACCTTCGGCATTGGTCCAGGTGCTGCTCATGACAATGCCAAAGCTGATGATGCGCCCTGGCATCACGTAACGGCCACGCAGCTCGGCCATTTCGGCGTCCTTGAGTTCGATGGGCTTGAACCCCGAGGACGCATAAGCAGGCATTGAGGCGGCCAGACACAAGACCGTCAGCCAACGGGAAGTGTTCATCTGCTGCTCCTGGGGCGTCCTGCCCCTTATTGCGCTTCTAGAAGAAGTCGCTCTGGATAAAACCGAAATCCATCAGCTCGGCATCGCCCACGGGCCGGAACTCATTCATCTGGCTCTTGGCGGTCAGCGGCAGGGGCGGGTCGAGCAAGACGTTGGCCTTGTCGTAACCCTCGCCCAGTACGGCGAAGACAATGCCATTCCAGCCTTTGACGAAATCGTCATGGGAATAGCGCTTGTGACCCAATACGGGGTCGCCGATGTACACCCAGTCCTTGTCGGCCCGTTGCAACACCACGAAGTGCTTGTAGCCGCGGATTTCCAGCAGCACCACCACGGGGATTTTCACGGTCAGCAGGGTCTCGGGCGCGATCTTGTAGCCCCGGGCACGCATGCCGATGCTTTCGAGGTAGCGCTTCATGTCCAGCATGGAAAAGCCCTGGGTTCGTACCAGGTCCTGGTCGGCGGTGACCAGCATGCCTTTGATGATGTGTGCTTCGTCGACGTCCAGCCAATAGGCTTGGCGCAGGATGGTGGCGAGTGCCGCGGCACCGCAGCTGAAATCGGTTTTCTGTTCCACCAGGTTGGCGAACCGGCGCTCGCGAATGCTCTCGACCTTCTTGAAAATCACCGCACCACCGGGCATGGCGGAGACTGCCATGGTGCCTGCCCAGCTCGTGCCGGTGAGTAACATCAGGAGGGTGAGGGTCGCGATACGCATGATCGAATGACCTGTTGGACACTGGAATAAAAAAGGGCCTTGTTGCCAAGGCCCCGTTGGATCAGAAGCGCACGCCGCTGGCGCAGACGCTGCAACCTTGGCCGATCGACAGGCTGTTGCTGCCTTGGTTGCCCGCACCCGATTGCAGGTTCACGCCTACGTTGCCGGAGTTGTTGTTAACCGAGTTGTCGAGGCTTGCGTTGTTGGACACGTACTGAGGCTTGCCATAACCATGGCTGCTGGCGGCCGTGTTCAGGTAGCTGTTGTTGAGCGAGTTCTGCTCGGTGTTGGAAGCCGCTGCGATGTTTTTGCCGTCAGCGGTGGTGATGGCCAGGTTGTTTTTACCCTGGTTGCCCTGGCCGGCCTGGCCGTTGTAACCCACGTTGCCGGAGTTGCCCTTGATGGAGCCGTCCAGAGAGGCGTTGTTTTGCGTGCCTTTGTTGACGAAGTTGTTGTGCGAGCTGCCTTGGTCCACATCGATCACGGCAAACACGGTGGCGAAGTCGCCTTTGGCACTGGAGATGGCGCCGGCATTGTCAGCCTGGTTGCCGGAACCGGATTGTGCGTTGACCCCGACATTACCGCTGTTGCTATTTACTGAATTGTCGGCTGATGCGTTGTTCTCGGTATTGGTATCGTCGAATTTGTTGTGTTCGCTTTTTTGTACGTCAGTGACGACAGCGGCCACAGTGCCGGTGGGTTGTGGGGCTGGATGCCAACCACCCGCTTGAGCAGCAGCAGCCATGAGTGCGGCGAGAGCGAAAACCATTGGTTTGAGAGCCATTTGAGGTTTCATGGTGTTTCTCCTTGCTTCTAATTAGTTGGTTAAGTGTTGGTACGGTCTAACGAACGTCTACCAAGCGGTTACTTGATAGTGATGCCCAGGGTGTTAGCCACTCGGTTCCCCACCCCTGCACTCTGGGTCACCTGCGTCACTCCTCGGCTGCCGGTGAAGGCCTGGTCGCTGGTCACGACCTGGCGGCTGCCAGTGGTGGGGGTGAGCCCTGAGTCGGTTGCCAGCGTCGTCGTGTTCTGTTGCAACAGGACGCTGTCATCAATGCTCTGCGGGCCAGAGTTGAGGCTGATCCGCACAGCGTTGATGGATTGGTTATTGGCCCCGGCCGCCTGGTTGATGCCCAGCACACCGTTGCCACTGCTGAATGAGTTGCCCTGGATCGCTGCCTTGGCGTTCAGGGACGGGTCGACCTTGCCGTCGACGCGCTGAATGTCGACGTTGGTGGCCTGGCCACCCAGCGCGATGGCGCGGCTGTTGGACATTTGTTGCTGGTTGCCGGCGGCCTGGTTGATCGACAGCACACCGTCGTACTGCCGGCCGCTGTTGTTGATCACGGCAGTGTTGTCGGCCATGGCCGTGGCGCTGCCCAGCAGGGCGACTATCAACAGGGCGCGCTTCATCACTTGCCCCCCATCATGCTGCCGAGGTTGTTGAGCGGCGCCATGCCACGCTGGATCGAGTCGCTGATCTGCCCGCCCATGCTGCTGCCGCTGCCCGCACCATGGCCGGCCGCTGCGCCAGCGCCGAGTGTCGACATGCTGTTTTGTGTGGCGCCCAGGCCCGACAGGCTGCCGTTGGGCTGGAGGGAGCGGGCGAGGCTGGAGCCACTGCTGATGCCGCCGATATCCCTGTCGCTGAGTTCGCCGGTCAAAGCGTTGTTGATCTCTTTGCTGGGGTTGGCATTGGCGGTGTTGGGGTAGGGGTCGGGCAGCGAGGTGCGCCCATACATATGGCCCTGCACGGTGCGCCCGGTCACGATCACGCCGTCACCCGCCTGGCTTGTCAGGCTGACACCGGCACTGAGCACGCAGCTGATCAGCAGTACGTTTATCGACGAGGCGTGTGTGAATGTGTTCACGGCGGCAGTCCTTATTCTTCACGCTGACCCTAAACAGCGTTATCAGGGAAGGAGCAGAAGGCGTGCCGCTTTCTATTAGATGTGGTTATTCAAGGACTTGGGATTAAGACAAGGCAAAGTGATGGCAACCCTGTTTCAGGTTTGAAACAGTCCGCAAAGCGTGAGATAGGCCCATGCTCGCCTCACGCTGTCTCAGCGATGTAACACTGCCTGTGACAGAACCATGAATCCGCACGCGGCGGGCGATGCAGGCGAGGGAGGTGTTTCAAAAATGGACACCTGCGGCCCAAACGTACCCGTTCGTGCGAGCGGGCTCAGCCCTTGGGGGTTTTACGCGGAATGGAATTGAGTACAGGGTTGCCGTCCTGGTTTTGGGTCAGGTAGACCGGCAACACCTTGGGCAGGGAGGGCACGAGGTTGTTGACCTCGTTGATGTTGTAGATACCGCCGATGCGAATCGCGCCAGTACTGGCGTCGGCGAGCATCACCGGCTTTTTCAGGTAGCGGTTGATCAGGGGCAGGGCGTCCGTCAGGGTCAGGTTGTCAAGCACCAGTTTGCCCTGGCGCCACGCCAGCGCGGTGTCATCGGGATTAATGGCGGCGACTAGCGGGGTGGCGTCACCCTGACGGAAACTGGCTTGCATGCCTGGGCTCAGCGGCACGCTGGCGTGTTCGCTGTCGCTGGAGACCTGCACCGAGCCCTCCAGTAACATCACCCGCACCTGGTCTTCATATTCCCAGACATTGAACTGCGTGCCGGTCACTCGCACCTGGCCTTCGCCGGTCCGCACGATAAATGGGTGATCGCGGTCGTGGGCGACCTTGAAGAACGCTTCGCCCTTTTTCAAGGTGACCCGGCGCTGGTCCTTGTAATGGCTGTAGACCAACTCGGTGCCCAGGTTCAACTCCACCTGGCTGCCGTCGCCAAGGGTGACTTTTTTCAAGCCATTGGCGGCTTCGAAGCGTTCATAAGAGCTGGGCAACCAGCCTGCTTCCCAGCCGGTGAAGGCGGCAAGCGGCAATGCCGCCAGGCACACCGCTGCGGCTACCGCGTAGGTACGCAGGCGGTTGCGCGGCTTCTTGAGGGGCACCACCACCGCGTCAGGCTTTTCGCGAGGCAGATGATCGGCCACGTCCCAGATCTCAAGCATGGCCGCATATTCGAAAGCGTGCAGCGGATGGGCATCGTGCCATTGAGTAAAAGCCTGACGTTCGCCCGGCGTGCAATCTGCAGCATGCAGACGCATGCACCAATGCGCGGCGGCGTCGGTGATGGCGTCATATTCGGTTTCTGAAAGGGGCTTTTCGCTCATTAACTCATCCTGATTTCCCACATTCTAACCTCCCAAGGCAGACGGCGAGAACCGCATCATGGCGATTGCACATCAATTGGAACTTATTCTTGTTTGCGTGCGCCTAAAAAATCAGGAATTAACCTGTCGTCCACTATGGAGTACGAAAATGTTGAAGAAAACCTTGATCGCCCTGTGTGCTACTTCCGCGCTGTTGAGCGCAGGCGCTGCCATGGCCGACAAGCCGGGTGCAGGCTGGATCACCATTGAGAAAGCCATCGAAGTGGCGAAAACCAAGGCCGGTTACATCGAGGTCTACGCCGCTGAAGCCGATGACAATGGCTATTGGGAAGTCAAAGGCCGCAAATCCGATGGCACCGTATATGAAGCCCGCATCGATGGCGCTTCTGGCAACGTGCTGCGTGACCAGAAAGACTGATGTTCCTGCCGGGGGCCGCTCAGGCTCCCGGCTCCAGGTAGCGCCCAAGGTGGGTGATCAGGTACGTCACTGAGTCTGCATTGGCCAGGATGGTGTCAATGCGTTTGTCAGGTACCGACATGAAGATGACCCTTGCGTCCTGCAAGGTCTTGGCGCCCGTCGCCTTGAAAATTTTCTTTTCAATTGCCGAGCCTGGCTGGAAATCCTCCCACAGCTCGGTGAGACTGTCTTGAGTCTTGAACAGCATGGTTGCAGGCGTCATCGTCGATAACGCCGTGCTGCGCAGATCTTCCAGGGTGGTTTTAAGCACTTCGGCGCCGGGCCTTTGGATATTGATCAAGTCCGGGAAGGGCCGCATGCTGTCCAGGTAGGCGATGTCTACGGTGTCCAGCTTCAAGTGCGACAATTCGTGAATCAGCGTACTGGCCCTGGCGTGCGTCGATATGTTGAAGGCCACATTCTCCAGCAAGCGGTTCTGATAAACGTCCAGATTGGGGTCGAAGAAGCGGCTCAGCAGATACAGTTTTCGCTCTCTGTCGGCGGGAATCATGAACGCATAATCCGATGCGGGATCCTGTCGGCTGGTGCCCACCACAAAACGCATGGAATTTGGACCGGTCAAGCTGGGGTCGGTGAGCTCATTGAGTATCTCGTCGATTATTTTGGTGACTTTCGAAACCTGGTCCGGAGTCAGGGTGACGACACCGAACATTTCTCCCAAAAAGCGCCCAACCCGGCTGTTCGGGTCGCGTTGTGTGGCGAATTGCGCGACGTTGCGGCGGCAGTTCAGCGCGTAATAAGTCGCAAAGTTCAGCGCTTCGGTGATGGCTTGGGCTTTCCAGTAGGTCAACGCACCGATATCGCGGATGCCCACCGCTTCAATATTGATATCCCGTGCTTCGTTTCGCCATGTCTTGAGGTATGACTGAGCCCTGCCGAAGCGCGGCTCTTGGTCGCCCAGCTCCAGTACCCATATGCCCTGCGTATTGCGACCGATGTACGGCCCCACCTGCTCGTCGTTGGCGAGGCGCCAGCGTTGTGCAGCTTTCTTGACGCTATACACCTTGCCGGCCAGCGGCACGTAGTATTTCGAGGCTTTGCGGTCTTCATACACCTGGCTGAGCGTGGTTTTTTTCAGGTCTTGCAATGCCACATCCTGTGCCTCGAACGGCTGCAGCCGGGTGCGCGAAGGGCTGGTGATATGCCAGGTGTCGAGGGTGGCGGCGGCGGGCAGTGACGTGTCTGTCAGCTCGGCCAGCGAGCGCTCCTTTTCGGTGGGCGGTGCAAGGGCGGTGCCGTCCAGCGCACTGCGCAGGGCGGCCATCTGCGCCACGCCCCTGATGAAATCCTTGAGCGCAGCCTTCCACTGGTGCAGTTGCAAGGCTTCGGCCGAGCGCTTGAACAAGGTGTAGCTGCGCCATACCACCAGCGGGTAGGCGAGTTTGCCGGCCATGAACTGTACCGCCGTGGGGATTTCCTTGCCGAACAAGCGGGTCGCATGGTCCCACAAGGTTTTGGCGCCTTCTTCGAATTGGCTGCCCAGCACCTTGAGCAACATCAATGTATTTTCACTGAACAGGTAATGCAGCACATTGCCCGCCACTGGCGATGCGGCCAGGCGGATATCGGAGGGGCGATGGCGACTGTCTTTGAGCAAGTGGCGGTAAGTGGCCTGGTGCGGATCTTCCAAGTGCATAAGCACCCAGTCCTGCAGTACGCCCGGCCTTTGTATCTCATCGAGCAGGGCCGTTTCATCCGTATATTCCTTGAACACATGTTGTTCGCTGTACGGCGCGTAAAGCACCCATGGTCCATCGCCGGGGCTCTGCGGGCCGATCAGGTACACGCCCAGCACTTTGGCGGTACTGGCGCCTTCGGTGGCGATCAGTTCCAACGGTCGAATCATCGCCGTGGCGCCACTGAGTGAGGCGCGGGCCACGGCGTCCGGCATATCGAAAATCTGTTGCACCAGGCTCAACGCCTGGGTGGAAAGGCGTTCCTGCAAGCTGTGTTCGTGGGCGCATTGCAACGCTTGCCAAGGCAATTGGCGGCAAAACAGGCGTCTGCGTTGGCGCGCATCGTCGGTTTTTGTTTCAAGCTGGCTTCGCACCCGTTGTTGATAAGCACTTTTGAGGTCCAGCTGTCGCACCATTTGTATCACCGCACTGGCATCCAGGGCTTTTGGTAATGGCTTGGCGGTGCGTGAGCGCGGGCGGATGTGTTGCGCCGTCAGGTTTGGCCAGTGCCGCAAGGCAAAGTCGGTCAGGTTGTCGACATTCACATCGAGCACCGCATGGGTGGGGATCAGGATGTCATCGGGGTTGAGCCCCTTGCCGGGAAAGCGCGCCTCAAGCAGCGCCGTCAGCGTGGTTAAGGCATACGCGCGGATGGGTTGGATGTCATGCAGGTAGTCGTGTTCCTCGCCGGCGTTGTTGCAGTACTGCTCCAGAAGCTCGGCCTGGTGGATTTGCTCCTGAGGCGGCGCCATGCCGAGCCACACCGGCAGTGCCTGCTGGTTGACCATGGCATCGGCCAGCGTGATCGCCCTGCCAAGGTTGGTGGGCGGCGGCTGCTCGATGACGGCGTCCAACCGGTCTTGCAAGGCGCGGGCCCCAAGGCCCATGGATAGCAAGTGATCAACGCCCGCCATGACCGCGTCGTTGTAGCTGTTTACTCGGTCATTCAAAAGGTCCTGATCGATACGTTGCAGCGGCCCCTGGCGAAAGGCCTGATGGGGCTCGCGCAAGCAGAACGGCAGGTTCTCCAGCAGGCTCAAGCTGTTGAGCGGGTGCGCCAGGCGTTGGGTGATTTCATCGCGCAAGGCGCTGACCGAGGCAAAGACTTCGTAGCCCAGGCGCGGGGTCCAGAGCAGCGCCTGGCCCGAGCGCTGCGGGTCGAGACCGCCGCGCTCAGTGATGACAAAAATATTGGCCAGCGGTTGTGGCGTATCGACGGCGTTCAAGTCCAGCGTCAAGCCATAGGCATCCGGCAAAAACCCGTTAAGGCCATGGCGGGTCAAGCGCGACAGACTCTCGGGCTGAAGTAGCGTGTCGACAATGGCCTTGCTGGCGGGGGCCAGGGTTTTATCCAGCCACCTCAGCTCGGCTTCGCTGCGTAACCCCACCAGCATCGAGTGGGCGTGTTTGGCGAGAGTCTTGACGAGAAAATCATGGGGTTGCTGGCGTATGGCGTGCTTGGAGAACAGCAGCAGGACGCGCTCGATGATGGTATTGAACGTTTTGAGCGTCATGCTCGACAACTGCATAAAGACATTGCCTTCGCCCTTGGTATAAAACTTCGTCCGGGATGAAAAGGGCACTGCGGGCGCCTCTTGGGCCAGGCGTTCAATGAAGTGTTCAAGCATGCTCAATGACTGCACTGGCGTGCGTTCCTCACGCTCCTGGGCACGGGTGGCGTAGGTGTTGATATACACCTCGCTGGCCTTGACGGCCTGTTGCTGCAGTTTCAGTTCGGCGTTGAGCGTATCAGCGATGGTGCTGCGTAACGTCGGATGGCTCGCGCGCTCCAGCGCCAGTGCGTGCTCCACCGCCTGCAGGCTCTGGAGCTGGAGCCGGGCACGCTCGGCCTTGACCGTCGAAGGGCGGCCATCGCCGCGGGTGACCGGATGCAAGGTCCAGCGCCCGGCGGTCTCCAGCGTGGCCAGTTGACTGTCCAGCAGGGCACGCACGTCCAGGGCGCTGTCGAGCAGGGCCGCCAGGTCCACTTGGCCATCGCTGCGTCGGTAGATTGCCAGGGCATGGTTAAGGTTGTCCGTTTGCTTGCGCACAATGTCTTGCACCAGGGTTACAAACACATTGCCGGGAATCGGCCTTGCCGCGATAGCGATCGGGTCCAGGCCGAGCAGCGTGTCGCGCTCATCCAGTGAGAGCGCGTTGAGCCATTCGTCCTCGTAACCTTGGGCCTTAAGCATGCTCAACAACCGGTCTTTGAGGTCATCGAGGTTTTCCAGCACCTGTAACCCCCGTGATTGGGTGTAGAGGTACGCGTGGCGCTGGGTGATCATCAAGGTGCTCGCCGGCTCAACGTAGTGTTGATGGGGCGCATAAAGGCGCACCTTTTGCACATCGAGGTTTTCGGCATGGGCACTGCGGGCACTTTGGTCGCTGAGGAACAGAGCCTGAAGTGCGTCACTTTCATCGGCGCTGATAATGTCGCTCTGGCGTTTGAGCAGCACATCGAGGCGAAACTTCTGCGCCATGACCTGGGCAAAAAAATCCACGCGGGAGGTGCCGCTGTCGATATCTTCATTCCAGTAGGTCTGCAGCAGGCTTTCCAAGAGCTTCGAAAAAATGCTTGAGCTCTGTTCGATCAAGGCTTCCCAGCGTTGGCGATCTTCTTCCCGTTCGGCGGTGGTCAGGTCAGTGGTGTCATGTTTTGGGTTCGCGTATTCGCGGGTTTGCCCTTCGGGCCACCCATGGCGCACATAAAATTGCAGCAGCGCTTCGCTCAAGGTCAGCACGTTGACCCAGCGTGGCGTTGCCTGCTCAGCCTCGCGGGTAAAGACATTGACCCGTGTGTCCCGTAGGTCCAGATGTTTGAACTGCTGGCGGCCCATGATGCTCAGCAGCGTATCGAGCATGTCAGGCAAGGTCGGGGTTTTTTGCAGGTGGCCGAGCATGGCTTTGACATTGTCCAACTGGCAGGCCTGCAGCATGCGCCCTTGCTCTGGCATCACGTCACCTTCGATGATCTGAGTGGTCAGCACCATGGGCGTGTCAGCGCCCAGCGAGTTGCGTTGATCCGTCGACAGGTAGTTGAGCAAAGGGGCGCTCTGCAGTGGGTTTTCCAATTGCTCGGTCAATTCGCTCAGCAGTTCAGCATGGCTGTCATAGACCTGGATGCCGTTATCCGGGGTGTAGAGCAACGCCTTGGCGTCGTCGGGTGTCGGGCTGATCGCGAACGCGCCGGCAAGGGGGATGGGGGGCTTACCGGAAATATTGATCAGCACCTTTTCAACGCGCATGGGGTGATCATGCCGGCGTGTGTCCTGCCGAGATTCGTCGGTGGCCAGGTAGAGGTTGTACAGCCATTCACGGTCTTTGGCGGTGAGCCCCAGCGTGCGTTCACGGGCGGTGGGCGAGGCTTTGCCTTGGGGTTTGAGAAACTCGGCGAAAAAATACGGGGGCGTTAAACGGATCACAGCCTGTCTCCGGCGTGCCAGGAAAAGCACAGGGTAGGCAAGCGCCCGTGACGCAAGGCGGTAAATAATCAGCGTTGCGCACGTTGACAGCGCAGAGCGTGCGTGGTGTTTAATCGAGGGTCTGGATGTTCCATTCGTTGCCCCTTCCAATCATAAAAACGGAGCTTCAAATGTCTGCGCAGTCCCCGACAGTTGCCCCTGCTTGCGCCTCGATCCGCTTCGCCGAACTGGTGGAGTTGCTTCAACAGGTCTTCGTCAGGCACGGCACGTCGCCGCAGGTTGCTGCGATTCTTGCGCACAACTGCGCCAGCGCCGAGCGTGACGGTGCCCATAGCCACGGTATTTTTCGCATCCCCGGTTACCTGTCGACGCTGGCCAGTGGCTGGGTCAACGGCACGGCCGTCCCCAGCGTGACCGATGTGGCCTCAGGCTGTGTGAGCGTCGACGCCGGCAACGGTTTTGCTCAACCGGCCCTGGCGGCGGCGCGCCCGCTGCTGGTGGAGAAGGCTCGCAGCGCCGGCATCGCGTTGCTGGCCATCCATAACTCCCATCACTTTGCGGCCCTGTGGCCGGACGTCGAGCCGTTTGCCGAGGAGGGGCTGGTGGCACTCAGTGTGGTCAACAGCATGACCTGTGTGGTGCCCCACGGCGCGGATCGCCCATTGTTCGGCACCAACCCCATCGCGTTCGCGGCGCCACGGGCCGACGGCGCGCCGATTGTGTTCGACCTGGCCACCAGCGCCATCGCCCATGGCGATGTGCAGATCGCCGCACGCAAAGGCGAGCGCCTGCCGGCAGGCATGGGCGTCGATAGCCTGGGGCAGCCGACCCAGGACCCTAAAGCTATTCTGGAAGGCGGCGCACTGTTGCCGTTTGGCGGGCACAAGGGCTCGGCACTGTCGATGATGGTGGAGTTGCTGGCGGCCGCGCTGACGGGCGGCAACTTCTCGTTCGAATTCGATTGGACGGACCACCCTGGCGCGCGCACGCCCTGGACGGGCCAACTGTTGATCGTGATCGACCCCAGTAAAACCGCAGGGCAAAGCTTCGCCCAGCGCAGCCAGGAGCTGGTGCGGCAGATGCATGCGGCGGGGCTGCGGCGCTTGCCGGGGGATCGACGCCATCGTACGCGGGCGAAGTCGCAGGAAAGCGGAGTAGAGCTGGATGCGCAGGCGTTGCGCGAGTTGAGGGCGTTGGCAGCGGGGTGAAACAGGCTGCGCGGGTGCGCAGCCTGGATGCATCAGTTACGGCGACCCAGCAACAGGCCGACCACCAGGCCAAAGCCTGCGGAAATGGCCACGGTCTGCCATGGGTGCCCACCGATATAGGTTTCGGTGGCATCCACGACCGGCTTGCTGCGTTCGCGCACGTTGGACACCGATTCCAGGGCTTGCTTGAGTTTGATGGCGACCTGCTCGCGCAGGGTTTCACCTTCCTCGCCCACCAGGGATGCGCTGCTTTTGAGCAGTTTGTCCGATTCTTCGATCAACGCGCTCAGTTCGCTGAACGCTTGGTCCTTGATTTGATCTTCGACAGCTTGGGCGGCGGTTTTGCGGGCCATTGAGTGACTCCTTGCAGGTGGATGTGGCAGTGAACAATGGAGTATCGGGGGGGGGCAAAAGTTGCAGTTTTTTTCCCCTCGCGCTCATCCGAGGCAAAATCCCGATCGGGAACGTTGGGCCTACAGTGTAAGATGTCACCTATTTGTGCAGCAGGTAATTCAACATGAGCTTCAATCTCGCCAACAAGACCCTCGCCGAACGCGCCGAGCTGGAAGATGAAAAGTCGCGCCTCTACGACCTGTGGCAAACCAACCTGGGCAAGGCCAAGGGCGAAGCCGCGCGCTTGTTCGGTGAGCGCGCCAAGCGCAAGGGCAAATGGGCCGAATGGGTGCGTGCCGAACTCGACGGCATGTCGCCGCCGGAGTTTTCCAACATGGTGCGCAGTGAAGTCAACAAGCTGATGGCGGCGGCGAAGTAAAGCACGCCTCAATCGCTTCGCGCACCCTGAGCAACAGCGGGTCCAACTGAGCCTGGGTACGCCAGCCCAACTCCACCGGGTAATGCGGTAGTGCCAGCGGGCAGGGCAGCACGCGTAAGCCGGTCATTTGCGCAATGGCGTGGGCCGCATGCCCGGGAATGGTTGCCACTGCGGTGCTGCCTTTGAGCAGATACGGCAGCGCGGCAAAGTGGCTGGTGGACGCGCACACGTGGCGGCGCAGCCCGTGCGCCGCCAAGCCTTCATCGGTAATGCCGATAAACCCGCCTGACGACACCAGTACATGCTCGCGTGTGACAAACCCCTGCAGGTCGATGGCCTCCTGGCCCGGCGCCAGGCTATGGGGGTCTACCAGGCAACGGTAGTCACCTTCCCCCAGCACCTGTCGGCTCAACCTGCGCTCGGTAAAACCGCCGGCGGTAATGGCCAAGTCCAGCGTGCGCTCGAGCAGGGCGGCGGCGACAATCTGGCTGTAGGTCTGGCGAAAGATCACCCGTAGCTTGGGCAGGCGCACTGCGATGGCCTCCATCAGGCTTCGGCCATAGGCAATCTCGAAGTCATCCGACAGCCCCAGCACCACCGAGCGCCCCTCGTAGTGCAGGTTTTGCGGGCTGATCATCGCCAGGCTCTGGCGGCAGCGATCCAATGCCTCACTGATCACCGGTTTCAACTGGTTGGCCCGCAACGTCGGCGCCAGGCCGCGGCCGGTACGCACGAACAAAGGGTCGCCGTACAGCTCACGCAAGCGCCGCAAGCCGGCGCTGATCGCCGACTGCGTCACGCCCAGGCGCAGCGCCGCACGGCTGGCACTGGATTCGTCGTGCAGGGCTTCGAAGGTTTTGAGCAGGTTCAGGTCAACCTGGGCGATATTCATCTGGCTCATATCATTTAGCACTGAGGTGGGCTTTATTCATGATCGAGTCTGGCCGGAGAATGGGCAACCCTTATCTATCGGAGTGAGCCTGATGCCTGTATCGACTGTCGCAGCCCTGCAAATCGGCGCCTTGCCTGGCGGCAAGGCTGACACCCTGGCGCAGATTCTGGCCTATGAGGAGCAAATCCAGCGCAGTGGCGCGCACTTGGTGGTCATGCCCGAGGCGTTGCTGGGTGGCTATCCCAAGGGCGAAAGCTTTGGCACCCAATTGGGTTATCGCCTGCCCGAAGGCCGGGAAGCCTTTGCGCGGTATTTTGCCAATGCCATCGACGTGCCGGGTGCCGAGACCGAGGCGCTGGCCGGGTTGTCGGCGCGTACCGGTGCCAGCCTGGTGCTGGGCGTGATCGAACGCAGTGGCAGCACGCTGTATTGCACTGTGTTGTATTTCGAACCCTCGGGCGGCCTGGTGGCCAAGCACCGCAAACTGATGCCGACCGGCACCGAGCGGCTGATCTGGGGCAAGGGCGACGGCTCCACACTGCCGGTGATCGATACCGCGGTGGGGCGTATCGGCGGCGCGGTGTGCTGGGAAAACATGATGCCGTTGCTGCGCACCGCGATGTACGCCAAGGGCGTTCAGGTGTGGTGTGCGCCCACCGTGGACGAGCGCGAGATGTGGCAGGTGAGCATGCGCCATATCGCCCATGAAGGGCGTTGCTTTGTGGTCAGCGCCTGCCAGGTGCAGGCATCGCCCGAAGCTCTGGGTGTGGAGGTTGCCAACTGGCCGGCGGACCGTCCGTTGATTGCCGGTGGCAGCGTGATTGTCGGGCCCATGGGCGATATTTTGGCGGGGCCGTTGGTGGGCGAGGCGGGGTTGTTGACGGCGCAGATCAATACCGATGATCTGGTGCGGGCACGGTACGACTATGACGTAGTGGGGC
The DNA here is from genome assembly GCF_001728935.1 of Pseudomonas sp. AP42. Classification (NCBI taxonomy): domain Bacteria; kingdom Pseudomonadati; phylum Pseudomonadota; class Gammaproteobacteria; order Pseudomonadales; family Pseudomonadaceae; genus Pseudomonas; species Pseudomonas sp. AP42. The sequence continues at coordinate 4,476 of NZ_LYSO01000110.1, read as the reverse complement.
ATTACGCCCGGCCGGATATTTTTGAATTGGTGGTGGACGAGCGCGCCAAGCCAGGCGTTCGCTATATCACTGACTGAACGCAATCAACCTGTGGCCTGCCAGGCGACGCCTATCTACCTGACACCCCACAATCCAACTGTGGGAGCTGGCTTGCCTGCGAAGACGGCCTCACAGTCGACACCGTAATACCGTGTACATATCCATTCCTGCGGTAACGGCCACCTAGGGTTCCGCTCTGACAGCGGCTCACTTTTGAAAAGAGCCCAAAAGTAAGCAAAACGCTCTTGCCCCACCACTCGGCACCTCGCCTAGGCTCGGTGTGCCCGTAATCCGCCAGTGATTTGGGAGGCCGCCGCCACGCGCCATCCATGGCGCGGGGCGGCTAAACCGGCATCCCTGCCGGTTTACCCCCCAAATCCCTGTCGAATTCCGGCCAGCGTGGTTTGACGGGGCGCCTGAGATCAAAAGCAGATCAAGATCAAGAGCGGCTCGCTTCGCATCGTGGTTAGCGTTGGCTGCTGCAACCTAGAGATACCTATGGCCATCGCAGGCAAGCCAGCTCCCACATTTGATCTTGAGTGTTCGGGGGATTTGGTTTTCAGCCACTTACCAAGTGGCGGTGTTAGGCAGGTCCAAGGTGCCACGTTCTACAAAACGCATGGTGCCAAACAGGCCACCCGCCAGTTTGCCGCGCAGCACGTAGGGCAGGTTGTTCAGGCTTTGGGTCTGGCTCAGGCCCAGGGTCTGGCGCAACACCGAAAACGCTGAAACGCTGACTGGCACCATCAACACGGTCTCGGAGAAACGGGGGATGCTGCCAGCCTGATCGCTGACGCCAGAAGCGAGTGGACGGCCATTGACCTCCAGGTCCAGGGCCACGCCGTTGTAGTCGATTGCCGCTTCATTGGGGTTCTGCACCCGCAGCTTCACGGCAAAGCGTACTTCCAGGTCCTGGCTTTGCAGCGGCTCGATACCCACTACATTGATGTTCACCGGGTCACGGTTGGGGAACAGTGCGCAGGCGCTCAAGGTCAGCAGCAACAGCGATAGAACCATGAGCTTGCGCATAGAGAAATGCTCCTACTTTGGGGTGACGTCCGGGTCTTGCATGACCTTGAGGGTAGAGGACTCCGGCTCGAATTCATCTTCTTCCAGCTCTATGAACTCTTCGGGCAGGAAAATGTTCAGCAAGATTGCACAGAATGCGCCCACGGTGATCGGCGATTCGAAGATGTTGTGCAGCGCCTTGGGCAGCTCGCGCAGCACTTGCGGCACGGCGGCGACGCCCAGGCCCATGCCTAGGGAAATCGCCACGATCAGCACATTGCGCCGATGCAGGCCCGCTTCGGCGAGGATCTTGATGCCGGCCACGGCCACGGTGCCGAACATGATCAGGGTTGCGCCGCCCAGTACCGGCTTGGGCATCAGTTGCAACACTGCGCCGATCATCGGGAACAGCCCCAGCAGCACCAGCAGGCCGGCAATGAAGTAGGCCACGTAGCGGCTGGCCACGCCGGTCAATTGGATCACGCCGTTGTTCTGGGCGAAGGTCACCATCGGCAGGCTGTTGAAGGTGGCGGCCATTGCGGAGTTGAGGCCGTCGGCTAGCAGGCCGGACTTGATACGCTTGATATACAGCGGGCCCTTGACCGGTTGCTGGGAAATCATCGAGTTGGCGGTCAGGTCGCCGGCTGCTTCCAGGGGCGAAATCAGGAAGATTACCGCCACCGGGATAAACGCCACCCAGTCGAACGAGAAACCGTACTTGAACGGCACGGGCACGCTGATCAGCGGCACCTGAGGCAGGGCGGCCATGTCGACGCGGCCCAGCAGCCACGCGACTACAAAGCCCAGGGTCAGGCCGATCACGATCGAACCCAGGCGCAGGAACGGGTTGTTGAAGCGGTTGAGCACCACGATGGTCAGCAGCACCAACGCCGCCAGGCCCATGTTGCCCGCCGCGCCCAGGTCGCTGGCGCCATAGCCGCCAGCCATGTCGGTGACCGCCACCTTGATCAGCGACAAGCCCATCAAGGTGATGATGGTGCCGGTGACCACCGGGGTGATCAGTTTGCGCAGCTTGCCGATGAACTGGCTGAGCACCACTTCGATAAACGCCGCGAAAAAGCAGATGCCAAAGATCGTCGAGAGGATCTCATCGGTGCCGCCGCCCCGGGCCTTGACCATGAACCCGGCGCTCAAAATCACGCTGATAAACGAAAAGCTGGTGCCTTGCAGGCATAACAGCCCCGAACCCACCGGCCCGAAGGTGCGCGCCTGCACAAAGGTGCCAAGCCCCGACACGAACAGCGCCATGCTCACCAGGTACGGCACTTCGCTTTCCAGCCCCAGTACGCCGCCGACGATCAGGGTGGGCGTGATGATGCCGACAAAACTCGCTAACACATGCTGCAACGCGGCAAAAATCGCGGCGGTGAAGTGCGGGCGGTCTTCGAGGCCGTACATGAGGTCGGATTTATAGCGCGGGCGGGGGGCTTGAGCGTCAGACAAAATGATGGCTCGGGTCAGAAAATGGAGGCGCAGGATGCCAGAAAGTGCAAGGCGCCTGAAGTGTAAAAAAATATTTATAAATACCCTGTGCCAAAGCCGTGGCCCAGCCGATATCAAGCATAGGCCCACACTACAACGACAACAGTGGTGACCAAGGTCTGGGCAGCGCGTTGACGCTGACGGATCGTTTCGCGGCAAGGATGCACGCAAACACTACTTCTGAGAGCAGCCCTATGTCCCTCCGTCACCTGAATATTGCCCCTCGCGCGTTTATCGGTTTTGCCTTCATTGCGGTTCTGGTGGTGCTGCTGGGCGTGTTTGCGGTCAACCGTATGACGCAAATGCGCCAATCCTCCCAGGACATGAGCGCCAACCAACTGCCCAGCATGACTCACCTGGGCACCATCACCGAAAACGTGCTGCGCATGCGCATTCTGTCGTTTCGCGTGCTGGTCAACCGCGAGCCTGCCGCCTTGCAGGAAGCCGAGACACGCATTGGCGTGCTGGCTGACAAGGTCAAGACCGCCCAGGCCGCCTACGCCACGCTGCCTGCGGGCGCGGAGGAGGCTGCGTTGTACAAGGCCTTTGGCGTCACCCTGGACAACTACCTCAAAGCCCAGGCCGAGATGGTGGCATTGTCCAAACAAGGCAAGGTCGACGAGATGCGCGCACTGATCAACAGCCGCATCAAGGACGGCACCGACCAGATGGGCGAGCAATTGAACAAGCTGATCGCCATCAATGCGGCCGACGCCAAGCAAGCCGACGTAGACGCCGGGCAAAGCTACGAGGGTGCGATCACCGGTGTGGTAGCGGTCTCTGTAGTGGCGGCGTTGCTCACCGTGCTACTGGCCTGGTTGCTGACCCGCAGCATCGTGACCCCGCTGCGCAAGGCTGTGGAAGTGGCCGAAACCATTGCCGCCGGCAACCTCAGCAAAACCATCGAGGACGATGGCAAGGACGAACCGGCGCGGTTGCTCAGTGCGCTGTCGACCATGCAAGCCAGCCTGCGCCAGACCATCCAGCACATCGCCGGTTCGGCCACGCAGCTGGCTTCGGCGGCGGAAGAGTTGAGCGCGGTCACCGAAGAGGCCTCCCGTGGCCTGCAACAGCAGAACAATGAAATCGACCAGGCCGCCACGGCTGTCAATGAGATGACGGCGGCAGTGGAGGAAGTGGCGCGTAACGCGGTGTCCACCTCCGAGGCGTCCGGGCAGTCCAACCAGGCGGCGCGGGAAGGCCGTGATCGGGTGATGGAAACCGTCGGTGCGATCCAGACCATGACCCAGGACGTGCAGAACACCTCCGCGATGATCGAGGGCCTGGCCGCCCAGGGCCGGGATATCGGCAAGGTACTGGATGTGATCCGCGCGATTGCCGAGCAAACCAACCTGCTGGCGCTTAACGCAGCGATTGAAGCCGCCCGTGCCGGCGAGGCCGGACGTGGCTTTGCGGTGGTCGCCGATGAAGTGCGCGCCCTGGCCCATCGCACCGCGCAGTCGACCCAGGAAATCGAGAAGATGGTCGCCGGCATCCAGAACGGCACCGGGGAGGCGGTGCAGTCCATGCAACAAAGCAACCAGCGCAGCCAGACCACCCTGGAAATGGCGCGCGCAGCCGGCGCCTCACTGGAGCAGATCACGGCGTCCATCAGCCTGATCAACGAACGCAACCTGGTGATTGCCAGCGCATCGGAAGAACAGGCCCAGGTCTCCCGCGAGGTGGACCGCAACCTGGTCAACATCCGCGACCTGGCCACCCAATCGGCGGCAGGCGCCAACCAGACCAGCGCGGCCAGCCATGAACTGTCGAGGCTGGCGGTGGATTTGAATGGGATGGTGGCCAGGTTCGTCGTCTAACAGCTGCCACAAAACCCTGTGGGAGCTGGCTTGCCTGCGATAGCAAACGAACAGTCAGCACTTACCGTTATCGCAGCATAGGTATCTGTAGCGCTCAACGGTAACC
>NZ_LYSO01000109.1:0-20702 GCF_001728935.1 Pseudomonas sp. AP42 | reverse complement strand
GGCCGTTACCGCAGGAATGGATATGTAAACGGTCCAACTGTGCTGACTGTCAGGCCGCCTTCGCAGGCAAGCCAGCTCCCACATTTGAATCGCGGCGCGTTAGTTAGATCGGCGCCGGCTGTCAGGCCGTCACGGGAGCAAGCTCCCTCGCCATAGGTTCAGCGTCGCACCAAAATTGTGTGGATACCTATACCGCGATTAGGCCAGCCCAGACAACACAAAAACCCAGGCAAAAAAATACCCCAGCCTTACGACCGGGGTATCTCTTATACAACTGACAACTTAGTGATTAACCGCCCCGCTCGCCCCCAGGCCAGTCTGCGAACGCACAAACTGTGGGAAGTACAGCGCACGCTCTTTCTCTGCCGCCGCCGACTTGTCGGTGATGGAGAAGAACCAGATGCCGACGAACGCAATGATCATCGAGAACAGCGCCGGGTACTCGTACGGGAAGATCGCTTTTTCATGGTGCAGGATCGAGACCCAGATGGTCGGGCCGAGGATCATCAAGCCCACGGCGCTGATCAAGCCCAGCCAGCCGCCAATCATGGCGCCACGGGTGGTGAGGTTTTTCCAGTACATGGAAAGCAGCAGCACCGGGAAGTTACAGCTGGCAGCGATGGAGAACGCCAGGCCGACCATGAACGCAATGTTCTGGCTTTCGAACAGGATACCCAGGCCGATGGCCAATACACCCAAGGCTACGGTGGTGATCTTCGATACGCGAATCTCGTCCTTCTCGTTGGCCTTGCCTTTCTTGATCACGCTGGCATACAGGTCATGGGACACCGCCGAAGCACCCGCCAGGGTCAAGCCGGCAACCACCGCCAGGATGGTGGCAAACGCCACGGCCGAGATGAAGCCCAGGAAGATACTGCCGCCCACCGCGTTGGCCAGGTGCACCGCCGCCATGTTGTTGCCACCGAGCAAGGCGCCCGCTGCGTCCTTGAACGCCGGGTTGGTGCTGACCAACAGGATCGCGCCGAAGCCGATGATGAAGGTCAGGATATAGAAGTAGCCGATGAAGCCGGTTGCGTACAGCACGCTCTTACGCGCTTCCTTGGCGTCGCTCACCGTGAAGAAGCGCATCAGGATGTGCGGCAGGCCAGCGGTACCGAACATCAGTGCCAGGCCCAGGGAGAATGCCGAGATCGGGTCTTTCACCAGGCCGCCGGGGCTCATGATCGCTTCACCTTTGGGGTGAACCTTGATCGCCTCGGAGAACAGCATGTTGAAGTCGAAGTTGACGTGCTTCATCACCATCAGTGCCATGAACGAGGCACCGGACAGCAACAGTACCGCCTTGATGATCTGCACCCAGGTGGTCGCCAGCATGCCGCCGAACAGCACGTACATGCACATCAGGATACCCACCAGGATCACCGCCACATGGTAATCAAGGCCGAACAGCAGTTGGATCAGCTTGCCCGCGCCGACCATCTGCGCGATCAGGTAGAACGCCACCACCACCAGCGAGCCACAGGCCGACAGGCTGCGGATCTGGGTTTGACCCAGGCGATAGGACGCCACGTCGGCAAAGGTGTATTTGCCCAAGTTACGCAAGCGTTCGGCGATCAGAAACAGAATGATCGGCCAGCCCACCAGGAAGCCGATCGAGTAGATCAAGCCGTCGTAGCCGGAGGTGAACACCAGCGCGGAAATCCCCAGGAAGGACGCCGCCGACATGTAGTCACCGGCAATCGCCAGACCGTTCTGGAAACCGGTGATCTTGCCGCCCGCCGCATAGTAGTCCGCTGCCGACTTGTTGCGCTTGGACGCCCAGTAAGTGATGCACAGGGTGGCGCCGACAAACGCGACGAACATCACAATGGCCGAGACGTTCAGCGGTTGCTTGTGCACTTCACCGGTCAATGCGTCCGCCGCCCAAACGGCCGGAGCCAACAGCGAAACGCCGAATAGAGCCAATAGACGCCGGATCATTGCGCAGCCTCCTTGAGAATCGCATTGTTCAGGTCGTCAAATTCGCCGTTCGCCCGACGCACGTAGATGCCGGTGAGAATGAAGGCCGACACAATCAGCCCCACGCCCAGGGGAATGCCCCAGGTAATCGATGAACCGGGGCTGATCTTGGCCCCCAGTACTTGTGGCCCGTAGGCAATCAACAGGATGAAAGCGGAGTAAAGCCCTAGCATGATCGCCGAGAGAATCCAGGCGAACCTTTCCCTTTTCCTGACCAGCTCCTTGAAACGCGGGCTGTTTTGAATCGAGAGGTAAATGCTGTCGTTCATTGTTTTTATCCTCGCAGCACAGCTTTTTATTATTTTGGAACGTATCCACTGTATGCGGCTGCGCAATGGGTTCCAGACGACCTTAGTAGTAGATCGAGCTTAGCGAGGATTTGAAAAAAATGTAGGAGCGAGCTTGCTCGCGAAAAACGTCAACGATAACGCGTTCATTCTGGATGATCGCGGTGCCGGTGCGTTCTTCGCGAGCAAGCTCGCTCCTACAGTTGGGGCGGGGTTATTTAGCGGTCCATTCGGCGACGCGCTCGGGGTGCTTGGCTACCCAGTCCTTGGCCGCGGCGTCCGGCTTGGCGCCTTCTTGAATCGCCAGCATGACTTCACCGATTTCATCCTTGGAGGCCCACTGGAATTTCTTCAGGAAGGCCGCGACTTCCGGCGCTTTCTTCTCCAGGCCCTTGCTGCCGATGCTGTTGACGGTTTCAGCAGCACCATAAATCCCTTTTGGGTCGTCCAGGAAACGCAGTTTCCACTTGGCGAACATCCAGTGCGGCACCCAACCGGTGACCGCAATCGACTCTTGCTTGTCTTCGGCGCGGGTCAGTTCTGCGATCATCGCCGCACCCGAGCTGGCTTGCAGTTTGTAGTCCAGGCCATATTGCTTGATGGCTTCGTCGGTCTTGAGCATTACGCCTGAACCGGCGTCGATGCCGACGATCTTGTTCTTGAAGGTGGTATCGGTCTTGAGGTCTTCAATGGACTTGGCCTTGACGTACTCCGGCACGATCAAGCCGATCTTGGCGTCCTTGAAGTTGGGGCCGTAGTCGACCACCTTGTCCTTGTTCTTGGTCCAGTATTCACCGTGGGTTACAGGTAGCCAGGCGGAGAGCATGGCATCGAGTTTGCCGGTGGCGACGCCCTGCCACATGATCCCGGTGGCAACCGCTTGCAGTTTTACGTCGTAGCCGAGCTTTTGCTTGATCACCTCTGCCGCCACATGAGTGGTGGCCACGCTGTCGGACCAGCCGTCCACGTAGCCGATGCTCAGGGTCTTGCTGTCGGCACTGGCCAGTGTGGAGCCCATCGCAACTACCAGAGTGGCAGCTGCGCCCAAGAGTCGTCGCATCTTCATAGTACTTCCCCGAAAGTGCTGCGCCCGACGGATGCCGAGCGACGTCAAACTGTTGTTATAGGGTGCACCGCGCCCCCTTCACGCGCATCGATCCGGTTGCTGAGGCATCAGTGGAGTACTGACAGTTTTATCTTCAACCTGCGTAGGCATTTGCCCTGCTCTGTCAGCGACCTTGGTTGAGCAAGAAACGACATCACATCGCCAGTAGGACGCTTTGTAGGCGTTATCGCCAGAATCCCGCCCGAAGTTTGCATGTCAAAATTATGCAGCCGCACTGGGCTGCGGCAAATCCGGGTAAGATGCGCGCCTTTGCTCCCCCAGATAAGCCGACCATGCCCGCGACTGCCCGCTTCCCTGCCCTGCCCTATTTCTTTGCCTTGATCCTCGGCGTGCTTGCCCTTGCCGGCTACTGGTACGGCCTCGGCCGGCCCGTGGTGTTGCCGGACGTCGCCAGCGCCAGCCATAAGTTGCAATGCGCGTCCTACACGCCGTTCGACAAAGACCAATCCCCATTCGACCAACCGTTCGCGCTGCGCCCCGAGCGCATGGACGCCGACCTGGCGCTGCTCGCCCCGCGTTTTGAATGCATTCGCACCTATTCCATGACCGGCCTGGAAGCCCTGCCGGACATGGCGCGCAAGCATGGGTTGAAGGTGATGGCCGGGGCCTGGGTCAGCAGTGACCCCGTGGCGACTCAAAAAGAGATCAACGAGTTGATCGCGGCGGCCAACGCCAGCCCGGACGTGGTGACCTCGGTGATCGTCGGCAACGAAGCCCTGCTGCGCAAGGAAGTCACTGCCAAGCAGCTGGTGGCGCTGATCCATCAGGTTAAAAGCCAGATCAAGCAGCCCGTCACCTATGCCGATGTCTGGGAATTTTGGTTGCAACACCCAGAAATCGAGCCGGCGGTGGACTTCCTCACCATTCACCTGCTGCCGTATTGGGAAGATGACCCGTCCGGCATCGACCAGGCGCTCAAGCACGTGGGCGATGTGCGCCAGACTTTCGGCCATAAATTTGCACCCAAGGACATCGTGATCGGCGAAACCGGCTGGCCTAGCGAGGGCCGCCAGCGCGAAACCGCCGTGCCCAGCCGGGTCAATGAAGCCAGGTTCATGCGCGGTTTCGTGGCCATGGCCGAAGCCAATGGCTGGCGCTATAACCTGATCGAAGCCTTTGACCAGCCATGGAAGCGCGCCAGTGAAGGGGCTGTGGGCGGTTACTGGGGGCTGTTCGATGCAGACCGCCAAGACAAATGCGTTCTCGCAGGCCCTGTGACCAACGTGCCGTACTGGCCGCTGTGGCTGGGCATCGGCGGGCTCATCCTGCTTGGCACCCTGGTGCTCGGCGGCCGCGTTCGCAGCACGCGCTCTGCATTAATACTGCCGTTGCTCGGTGCCGTGGCGGCATGTTCCATCGGCAGTTGGGCCGAACTGACCCGCGTTACCGCGCGCTTCAGCGATGAATGGGTATGGGCAGGCTTGCTGGTGGCGTTGAACCTGCTGGTGCTGGCCCACGCCGCCCTGGCACTCAGCGCCCCCGAAGGCTGGCGTGCGCGCGGGTTCAACTGGCTGGAGCAGCGCGCCGGCTGGCTGCTGGCAATCGCCGGGTTTGCCGGTGCGGTAATGATGCTGGCGCTGGTGTTTGACCCGCGCTATCGCAGCTTCCCAAGCGCAGCGCTGGTGCTGCCGGCCCTGGTGTACCTGGTACGCCCGGTGACCGGGCCGCGTCGGGAGATTGCGTTGCTGGCCTTTATCATCGGTGCCGGCGTTGCGCCGCAGTTGTACCGTGAAGGGCTGTTGAACCAGCAGGCCTGGGGTTGGGCCGTGGTCAGCGTGCTGATGGTTGCGGCTTTGTGGCGTTGCTTGCGGGTGCGCAAGGCTTAACACAATCGCCTGTAGGAGCGAGCTTGCTCGCGAAAAACACCAAGATAACGCGGGGCATCAGGTACCCCGCGTCATCGTTAACGACCCTCGCGAGCAAGCTCGCTCCTACAAGGCGCCGCGCGGCTTCCTGACCAACCGCAACCCCGCAATCACCACCGCAAACACCGCAAACGTCGTGTTGTACAACGCCAGCGCCGGCAACCCGAACACCAACCCCACTACTGCCAACGCCCATCCCGCACGCCCCGGTACAAAAAAGCCCAGCACCGAGGTGATCAACGCCGCCCACCCCAGCAGCTTGAAATGAATCATCAAACCCAAATTCGAACGCACCTGGCATTCCCAGCGGCTGGCCTCATCCGCGCAGATGCCAACCCATTGCCCATCCTCCATGAAGCCGTAACGTGCGGCATAACTGGCGGCCAGCCATAACGGCAGGGCAATAAGCAGCAGGATCAACGGCAAACGACGGGACATGGGGCACTCCGATAGGCAAAAACGGCGCCCAGCTTAATCCCACGGCGGCCGTTAGCAAGGTGTTCGCACAGATATCTGTTCAACAAAGCATGGCAAAGTGTATCGTCTCGCTACTATTACCCCGATTCCGACGTTTTTTCCGACTTTTCGTGCCGAGTGCTGGCACTTCGGTGACAAGGCGGTGGTCATAGCCTGCGAACTTCATTCAGCCCGTTCCTCTTAGGGATTAAGTCATGCTCCGTTCCTTGCGCTGTGCTGCCTTGCTGGGCAGCCTATTTTTGAGTGCGTCAGCACTGGCCGTCGATATCGACCAAGCCAGCTATGGCTACCCTTTGACCAACCCGTTCGAAGCGACCATCGCCACCACACCTCCCGATCTGCGGCCAACCCTACCAACGGATGACGAGATCACCCAGTCCGACTACACCCTGACGATGCGCCCCGAGCGCGAGTTCAGCCTGCCGGACAATTTTTGGGCGGTGAAGAAACTCACCTACCGCATTGCCAAGCAGGACCGTGCTGCGCCGTTGATCTTCCTGATCGCCGGCACCGGTGCACGCTTTGACAGCAGCATCAACGAATACCTGAAAAAGCTGTATTACCAGGCCGGCTACCATGTGGTGCAGCTGTCCTCGCCGACCAGCTTCGACTTCATCAGCGCCGCTTCGCGCTTCGCCACCCCGGGCATCACCCAGGAAGACGCCGAAGACATGTACCGCGTGATGCAAGCCGTACGCGCGCAGAACGCCTCGTTGCCCGTGACCGATTTCTACCTCACCGGCTACAGCCTGGGCGCCCTGGATGCGGCGTTTGTCAGCAAGCTGGATGAGACCCGCCGCAGCTTCAACTTCAAGAAAGTGCTGCTGCTCAACCCGCCGGTCAACCTCTACACCTCGATCACCAACCTCGACAAGCTGGTACAGACCGAGGTCAAGGGCATCAACAACAGCACCACCTTCTATGAGTTGGTGCTGAGCAAACTGACGCGTTACTTCCAGCAAAAAGGCTACATCGACCTCAACGATGCCCTGCTTTATGACTTCCAGCAGTCCAAGCAGCACCTGACCAACGAACAGATGGCCATGCTGATCGGCACCTCGTTCCGCTTCTCGGCCGCCGACATTGCCTTCACCTCGGACTTGATCAACCGACGTGGCCTGATTATTCCGCCCAAGTACCCGATTACCGAAGGCACCAGCCTCACGCCGTTCCTCAAGCGTGCCCTGCAGTGTGACTTCGACTGCTACCTCACCGAACAAGTGATCCCGATGTGGCGCGCGCGTTCCGATGGCGGCAGCCTGCTGCAACTGATCGACCAGGTCAGCCTCTACGCCCTCAAGGACTACCTGCGCGACAGCCCGAAAATCGCCGTGATGCATAACGCCGACGACGTGATCCTCGGCCCTGGCGACCTGGGCTTCCTGCGTAAAACTTTCGGCGATCGCTTGACCGTCTACCCGCTGGGCGGCCACTGCGGCAACCTTAATTACCGCGTCAACGCCGACGCCATGCTGGAGTTCTTCCGTGGCTAAATATCTTCTGCTGCTCGCCGCACTGATGTGCGCAGGCGTGGCCAATGCCGACAACAGCAAGGCCCAAGAACCCGTCAAGGTCGATGCCGACGGCTTCAAGGAGCCGCTGACCAAGCTCAAGTTCAACCCAGGCTTGGACCAGCGCGAATTCGAGCGCTCCACGCTCACCGCGCTCAACGTCTACGACCCACTGGAGTCGTGGAACCGCCGCGTGTACCACTTCAACTATCGCTTCGACCAGTGGGTGTTCCTGCCGGTGGTGAACGGTTACCGCTATGTCACGCCGAGCTTTCTGCGCACCGGCGTGAGCAACTTCTTCAACAACCTGGGCGATGTGCCCAACCTGATGAACAGCTTGTTGCAGCTCAAGGGCCACCGCTCGCTGGAAACCACCGGGCGCCTGCTGGTCAACACTACCATTGGCATCGCCGGCCTGTGGGACCCGGCCACCGCCATGGGCCTGCCGCGCCAGAGCGAAGACTTCGGCCAGACCCTGGGCTTCTACGGTGTACCGGGTGGCGCCTACCTGATGCTGCCGATTTTCGGGCCGTCGAACCTGCGTGATACCGGCGGCCTGCTGGTGGACTACAGCGCCGAATCGCAGATCAACTTCCTCAACGTGTCTGAAGTCAGCTCCAACCATCCGGAAGTCTGGGCCCTGCGTGCCGTCGACAAGCGCTACCAGACCAGCTTCCGCTACGGCCAGATGAACTCGCCGTTCGAGTATGAGAAGGTGCGGTATATCTACACCGAATCGCGCAAGTTGCAGATCGCCGAGTAAACAGCAGCGATAAAAAAAGGCCATTCGATTGAATGGCCTTTTTTATGCCTGTCATCTCACCCTCGCAGTGCTTTCCAACCTTTACCTGCCACGCTGACCACTGCCAGGACGACGGCGCCGGCAATGATCCCCGCCACCGCATTGAGCAGCGTTGGCATCAGCCACGCCAACGCGCCGGTGCTCTGGCTCACGGTTTCGATCCAGTGATGCACCACGGGCACGCCATGGGTAAGGATGCCACCACCGACCATGAACATCGCCGCCGTGCCGATCACTGACAGGCTCTTCATCATATAGGGTGCCGCGCTCAGGATCGCGCCGCCAATACTGCGCGCCACCTGGCCCGGTTTCTGCGTCAGCCACAGCCCCAGGTCGTCGAGCTTGACGATACCGGCCACCAATCCATATACGCCGATGGTCATGACAATGGCGATACCCGACAGCACGATCACCTGCTGCGTCAGCTGCGCGTCGGCGACGATGCCGAGGGTGATGGCGATGATCTCGGCGGAGAGAATAAAGTCGGTACGGATCGCGCCCTTGATCTTATCTTTCTCGAACGCCACCAGATCGGTTGCCGGGTCGGCCACCGCTTCAGCCAACTGTGCGTGTTCGGCTTGATCTTCAGCCTTGCTGTGCAGGAATTTGTGCGCGAGTTTTTCAAAGCCCTCGAAACACAGGTAGGCACCGCCGAGCATCAATAACGGTATCACCGCCCAGGGTGCAAAGGCGCTGATCAACAGGGCCGTCGGCACCAGGATCAGCTTGTTGATAAACGAGCCCTTGGCCACCGCCCACACCACGGGGATTTCCCGCTCGGCGCGCACGCCGGAGACCTGCTGGGCGTTCAGTGCAAGGTCATCGCCGAGCACGCCCGATGTCTTCTTGGCGGCCATTTTTGTCATCAGCGCAACGTCATCGAGTACCGCGGCGATATCGTCGATCAACACCAATAAGCTGCTTCCTGCCATGAACCGGACTTCCGTTAGAGAGAGATGGCGCGAGCATAGCGCGGCGCAAGGCCTTGTGGGCAGATTGTTGAGGCCTGCGGATGGCCGGTGCTACCATGCGCAACCGCCTGTCATGGCAAGGAAACGTCTGGTTTATGAGCAGCATTCGCGAGCGCAACAAAGAAAAAATCCTGCGGGCGGCGAGCGAGGAGTTTGCCGACAAGGGCTTCGCCGCGACCAAAACCAGCGACATCGCCGCCAAGGCCGGGCTGCCCAAGCCCAACGTCTATTACTACTTCAAGTCCAAGGACAACCTCTACCGCGAGGTGCTCGAAAGCATCATCGAGCCGATCCTGGCCGCCTCTACGCCGTTCAACCCCGACGGCGAGCCCAAGGAAGTGTTGAGCAACTACATCCGCTCAAAGATCCGCATCTCCCGCGACCTGCCGTTCGCCTCCAAGGTATTCGCCAGCGAAATCATGCACGGCGCCCCCCACCTGAGCGCCGATCAGGTTGAACAGCTCAATGCCCAGGCCAAGCACAATATCGACTGCATCCAGAGCTGGGTTGACCGTGGCCTGATCGCAGCGATTGACCCCAACCACCTGATGTTCAGCATCTGGGCAGCCACCCAGACCTATGCCGATTTCGACTGGCAGATCTCGGCAGTGACCGGCAAGGCCAAGCTGGATGAGGCCGATTATGAGGCGGCGGCGCAGACGATTATTCGGTTGGTGCTCAAGGGGTGTGAGCCGGATTGATAGACCGCGGCGCCTGTAAAATTCGCGAGCAAGCCCGCTCCCACAGGTAGGTGCAAAGCCAGACACACATTGTATAAACCGCACAAATCCCCCTGTGGGAGCGGGCTTGCTCGCGAAAGCGCCCTCCCAGACACATCCTGCCAAAAGTCCACAGATCAGCCTCAGCCACCAAGATCTAGCCTCTCAGAACCCCATCTGAAGAGAGGCCAAGGAATGCCTGATCGAGCTACATCACACCGCCTGCGTATCGGCAGATTCAGCGAGTCCAACCGCATCTATCTGATCACCACCAACACCCATGAACGTGTGCCGATGTTCAATGACTTTAATCTGGGTCGCTTGGTCGTCTGGCAATTCAGACTCGCCCAATACCAAAGGTTGGCACACTCTCTGGCTTGGGTGGTGATGCCCGACCACTTCCACTGGCTGATCGAACTGCAACAAGGCTCGCTGGGAGATCTGATGTGTCAGGTGAAATCCAAAAGTACCCGTAGCGTAAACGGCGCTACCGGCCGCAAGGGTCGACTATGGCAAACCAGCTTTCATGACCGGGCCCTGCGCAAAGAAGATGACTTGGTAAAAATGGCCAGGTATGTGGTTGCCAATCCCCTGAGAGCTGGGCTGGTAAAGCGGATTGGCGACTATCCGCTGTGGGATGCCGTTTGGGTATAGCGCCAAGACCGAGGCGCCCCTTTCGCGAGCAAGCCCGCTCCCACATTTGGAACGCATTCCCCTGTGGCGGGCTTGCTCGCGAAGAGGCCCGATCCATCAGCCCCGATTCAAGCCGACACCCCCGCATCCGCCAGCAAACCCACCCCCTCTATCGCGGTGATCGCACACTGCTCGTCAATATCGGACGTGTCCCCGCTGATCCCGATTGCGCCCAGCACCACGCCGCTCTGATCCCGAATCAACACCCCACCCGGCGCCGGCACGACGCTGCCCTGCCCCAGGCTGTTCAACGCGGCGATAAACGCCGGGCGCTGTTGGGCGTCCAGTGCCAGCAAACGTGAGCCCTTGCCCAGGGCGATGGCGCCCCAGGCCTTGCCGATGGCGATTTGCGGGCGTAGCAGGCTGGCGCCGTCTTCGCGTTGCAGGGTGACCAGGTGGCCACCGCTGTCGAGCACGGCGATGGTCAGGGGCGCAGCCGAAATAGTGCGGCCTGCCGTGAGGGCCTGGGTGGCCAGTTGGGTGGCGAGTTTCAAGGTTAAAGCGCTCATAGGTGCCGTCCTTATCTTGTTATGGGTAAAGCGGTGAGGTCTGTTTGATCAGATGCTCGATCACACAAATAGAACACAATGATATTTGTTTTTGTATACAATATTTTCCAACAAAGGCTCCATACGTCGAAAAAAGCGCTTCCGACGAACGCAAAGGTCAGTTTACGAAAGGCATTGACCAACGCAGCTCGGCGTGAATACACTTTGGACAGACACCACTTGTATACAATTACAAAACGCAAGAGGCACCAAAACCATGAGCAAAATGAGAGCAATCGAAGCCGCCGTCCTGGTGATGCGCCGTGAAGGTGTGGATACCGCCTTCGGTATCCCAGGCGCCGCGATCAACCCGCTGTATTCGGCCTTGCAGAAGGTGGGTGGCATCGATCACGTCCTTGCTCGCCACGTTGAAGGCGCCTCGCACATGGCCGAGGGCTACACCCGCACCAAGGCCGGCAATATCGGCGTGTGCATCGGCACTTCCGGCCCCGCGGGCACCGACATGGTCACCGGCTTGTACAGCGCCTCGGCCGACTCGATCCCGATCCTGTGCATCACCGGCCAAGCCCCTCGCGCCCGGATGCACAAGGAAGACTTCCAGGCCGTGGACATCACCAGCATCGTCAAGCCGGTGACCAAGTGGGCAACCACGGTACTGGAACCCGGCCAAGTGCCTTACGCGTTCCAGAAAGCCTTCTATGAAATGCGCTCCGGCCGCCCTGGTCCGGTGCTGATCGACCTGCCCTTCGACGTACAGATGGCCGAGATCGAATTCGACATCGACGCCTACCAGCCGCTGCCCCTGGCCAAGCCGCTGGCGACCCGTGTGCAGGTGGAAAAAGCCCTGGCCCTGCTCGATGCAGCCGAACGCCCCTTGCTGGTGAGCGGCGGCGGCGTGATCAACGCCGATGCCAGCGAGCTGCTGGTGGAGTTCGCTGAGTTGACCGGCATTCCGGTGATCCCGACCCTGATGGGCTGGGGCACGATCCCGGACGACCACCCGCTGATGGTGGGCATGGTCGGCCTGCAAACCTCGCACCGCTACGGCAACGCGACGATGCTCAAGTCGGACGTGGTGCTGGGCATCGGCAACCGCTGGGCCAACCGTCACACCGGTTCGGTCGAGGTGTATACCGAGGGCCGTAGATTCATTCATGTCGACATCGAGCCGACCCAGATCGGCCGCGTGTTCACGCCGGACTTGGGCATCGTTTCCGACGCCGGCTCCGCGCTGACAATGTTCATCGAAGTGGCCCGCGAGTGGAAAGCCGCCGGCAAGCTCAAGGACCGCAGTGCCTGGTTGCATGACTGCCAACAACGCAAGGCCACCCTGCACCGCAAAACCCACTTCGACAACGTACCGGTCAAGCCGCAGCGCGTGTACGAAGAGATGAACCAGGTGTTCGGCAAAGACACCTGCTACGTCAGCACCATCGGTTTGTCGCAGATTGCCGGCGCGCAATTTTTGCATGTGTACAAGCCACGTCACTGGATCAACTGCGGCCAGGCCGGCCCATTGGGCTGGACCATTCCGGCAGCGCTGGGCGTGGTCAAGGCCGACCCGAGCCGCAAAGTGGTGGCCTTGTCGGGCGACTATGACTTCCAGTTCATGATCGAAGAACTGGCGGTGGGCGCGCAGTTCAAGCTGCCCTACATCCACGTGGTGGTGAACAACTCTTACCTGGGCCTGATCCGCCAGGCCCAGCGTGGGTTCGAGATGGACTACTGCGTGCAGCTGTCCTTCGACAACCTCAACGCCCCGGAACTCAACGGCTACGGCGTCGACCATGTGGCGGTTGCCGAGGGCCTGGGTTGCAAGGCCCTGCGTGTGTTCGAGCCGGGCCAGATCCAACCGGCCTTGCGCCGCGCCCAAGAGATGATCGAAGAATTCAAGGTGCCGGTGATCGTTGAGATTATTCTGGAACGGGTGACCAATATTTCCATGGGCACCGAGATCAACGCCGTCAATGAATTCGAAGATCTGGCCCTGGTCGGCAACGATGCGCCGACTGCCATTTCCCTGCTCGATTAAGGAGAACCCTATGCCGCGCTTTGCTGCCAACCTGTCCATGTTGTTTACCGAACAGGACTTCCTTGCCCGCTTCAAAGCGGCTGCCGATGCCGGTTTCCAAGGCGTGGAGTACCTGTTCCCGTATGAATTCAGCTCTGCCGACATCAAGGCGCAGCTGGACGCCAACGGCCTGACCCAGGTGTTGTTCAACCTGCCAGCCGGTGACTGGGCCAAGGGCGAGCGCGGCCTGGCGTGCCACCCGGACCGGGTCGAGGAGTTCCGTGCCGGGGTCAAGCTGGCCATCGCCTATGCCCAGGTATTGGGCAACACCCAGGTCAACTGCCTGGCGGGTATCCGGCCACAAGGCGTCGATGACGAGACCGTAGAAAAAACCTTCGTCGCCAACCTCAAGTACGCCGCCGAGAAGCTGCAGGCGGCGGGTATCAAGCTGGTGATGGAGATGATCAACACCCGCGACATTCCAGGCTTCTACCTCAACAACACGGCTCAGGCCCTGTCGATTCGCGAGCAAGTGGGCAGCGCCAACCTGTTCCTGCAATACGACATCTACCACATGCAAATCATGGAAGGTGACCTGGCGCGGACCATGGCGACGCACCTGGGCGAGATCAACCATATCCAGCTGGCGGACAACCCAGGGCGCAACGAGCCAGGCACCGGTGAGATCAACTACCGCTTCCTGTTCGAGCATCTGGACCGCATCGGTTACGCCGGTTGGGTCGGCTGTGAGTACAAGCCGTTGACCACTACCGAGGCAGGTTTGGGTTGGCTCAAGACCCATAACGCCATCTGACAACTGACACCACACCAAACAATGTGGGAGCTGGCTTGCCTGCGACGCAGGCACCTCGGTGTATCAGGCATACCCGGCTGATGCCATCGCAGGCAAGCCAGCTCTCACATTAAAAGAGGATTTTGATCATGGCTAAAATCGGATTTATCGGCACCGGCATCATGGGCCAACCCATGGCCGCCAACCTGCAGAAAGCAGGTCATCAACTGTTTCTCTCTGAACATCACGGCAAGGCACCGGCTGAACTGATCAGCGCCGGCGCCGTGGCCCTGGCCAACCCGCAACAAGTGGCCCAGGAAGCCGAGTTCATCATCGTCATGGTGCCCGACACCCCACAAGTCGATGATGTGCTGTTCCGCGCCGACGGCGTGGCTGCGGGCCTGTCACCCAACAAGGTGGTGATCGACATGAGCTCGATCTCCCCGACCGCCACCAAAGCATTCGCCGCCAAGGTCAACCAGGCCGGCGCGCAGTACCTGGACGCCCCGGTGTCCGGTGGTGAAGTCGGCGCCAAGGCCGGCACCTTGAGCATCATGGTCGGCGGCGAACCGCAGACGTTTGAACGCGCGCTGCCGCTGTTCCAGAGCATGGGCAAGAACATCACCCTGGTGGGCGGCAATGGCGATGGCCAGACCGCCAAGGTCGCCAACCAGATCATCGTCGCGCTGAACATCCAGGCGGTGGCCGAAGCGTTGTTGTTCGCCGCCAAAAACGGCGCCGACCCAGCCAAGGTGCGTGAAGCGCTGATGGGTGGCTTTGCATCATCCAAGATCCTGGAAGTGCACGGCGAGCGCATGATCAAGGGCACCTTCGACCCGGGTTTTCGCATCAACCTGCACCAGAAGGACCTGAACCTGGCCCTGGCCGGCGCCAAGGAACTGGGGATCAAACTGCCGAACACCGCCGGCACCCAGCAAGTGTTCAGCACCTGCACCGCAATTGGCGGCGGCAACTGGGACCACTCGGCACTGATCAAGGGCCTGGAGCATATGGCGAACTTCTCGATTCGCGAGAAGTAACGAAAATACGCAATACCCCCCGGTAGGAGCGAGCTTGCTCGCGAAAAACCTGAGAGCACCACTGGCTCCCTGGTTACCCGCGTTATCGTTGACGATTTTCGCGAGCAAGCTCGCTCCTACAAATAACAAGAATCCCCCGGGAGCCCGCTTATGTCGGTCGATCCGCAACACCTGCTTCGCGAGCTGTTTGCCACAGCCATCGACGCCGCCCACCCCCGGCAAGTCCTCGAACCCTACCTGCCTGCCGACCGCAGTGGCCGTGTGATCGTGATCGGCGCCGGCAAGGCCGCGGCCGCCATGGCGCTGGTCGTCGAAGACTGTTGGCAGGGCGAAGTTTCGGGCCTGGTAGTTACCCGTTACGGCCACGGCGCGCCGTGCAAAAAAATCGAAGTGGTCGAAGCCGCCCACCCGGTTCCGGATGCAGCCGGCCTTGCCGTGGCCCAGCGCGTGCTGGAACTGATCAGCCATCTGGGCGAAAACGACCGCGTGATCTTCCTGCTCTCCGGCGGTGGCTCGGCACTACTCGCCCTGCCCGCCGAGGGCATCACCCTGGCGGACAAGCAAGCCATCAACAAAGCCCTGCTTAAATCCGGCGCCACCATTGGCGAGATGAATTGCGTGCGCAAGCACCTCTCGGCGATCAAGGGCGGGCGCTTGGCCAAGGCCGCGTGGCCGGCCACGGTGTACACCTACGCGATCTCCGACGTGCCGGGTGACCAGGCCACGGTGATTGCCTCGGGCCCGACGGTCGGCGACCCGAGCACCTCGCAACAGGCCCTGGCGATCCTCAAGCGCTACCACATCGACGCCCCCGCTTCGGTGCGCAGTTGGCTTAACAACCCCGCCTCGGAAACCGTCAAGCCCGGCGACCCGGTGCTTGCCCGCAGCCACTTCCAATTGATCGCCCGCCCGCAGCAATCGCTTGAAGCGGTGGCGGTCAAAGTACGCCAGTCCGGTTTCAGCCCGCTGATCCTCGGTGACCTTGAAGGCGAAGCCCGCGATGTGGCCAAGGTACACGCCGGCATCGCCCGGCAGATCGTGCAGCACGGCCAGCCATTGGCGGCGCCGTGCGTGATTCTTTCGGGGGGCGAAACCACCGTCACCGTACGCGGCGACGGCCGTGGCGGGCGCAATGCGGAATTCCTCTTGAGCCTCACCGACAGCCTCAAGGGCCTGCCCGGCGTGTACGCCCTGGCCGGCGATACCGATGGCATCGACGGTTCAGAAGACAACGCCGGCGCGATCATGACCCCCTGCAGCTACCGCCGTGCCGAAGCCCTGGGCTTGTCGGCCAGTGATGAGCTGGACAACAACAACGGCTACGGCTATTTCGCCGCCCTGGGCGACTTGATCGTCACCGAGCCGACGCGCACCAACGTCAACGACTTGCGCGCCATCCTGATCCTTGAGACTGCCAACCATGACGCCTGACAAGAAGGTCAAAATCCTCGCCACCCTGGGCCCGGCCACCGACGGTATCGACGACATCCTTGAGCTGGTGGAGGCCGGGGTAAATATCTTCCGCCTCAACTTCAGCCACGGCGACCACGCCGACCATGCCCAGCGCTACCAGTGGATTCGCCAGGTCGAACGCCAGCTCAACTACCCGCTCGGCATCCTCATGGACCTGCAAGGGCCGAAGCTGCGGGTGGGACGCTTTGCCGAAGGCAAGGTGCAGCTCGTACGCGGCCAGGCCCTGCGCCTGGACCTGGATGAAACCCCGGGCGACCAACGCCGGGTCAACCTGCCCCACCCGGAAATCATCGCAGCCCTGGAGCCGGGCATGGACCTGCTGCTCGACGACGGCAAGCTGCGCCTGCGCGTGATCACCAAGCATGCCGATGCCATCGACACCACCGTGCTCAATGGCGGCGAACTGTCTGACCGCAAAGGTGTGAACGTCCCACAAGCGTTGTTGGAACTGAGCCCACTCACCGCCAAGGACCGTCGCGACCTCAGCTTTGGCCTGGAACTGGGTGTGGACTGGGTAGCACTGTCGTTTGTGCAGCGCCCGGAAGACATCCGCGAAGCCCGCGAGCTGATTGGCGATAAGGCGTTTTTGATGGCCAAGATCGAAAAGCCTTCGGCGGTGCAACGGCTGCGCGAAATCGCCGAATTGAGCGACGCGATCATGGTGGCCCGAGGTGATTTGGGCGTGGAAGTGCCGGCCGAGAGCGTGCCGCAGATCCAGAAAGACATCATCAGCACCTGCCGCCAACTGGGTAAGCCGGTGGTGGTGGCCACGCAGATGCTCGAATCCATGCGCTTCTCGCCGGCACCTACCCGCGCCGAAGTCACCGATGTCGCCAACGCGGTGGCTGAAGGTGCGGACGCGGTGATGCTGTCAGCCGAAACCGCTTCGGGCGAGTACCCACTGGAAGCGGTGCAGATGATGAGCAAGATCATCCGCCAGGTGGAAAACGGCCCGGACTACCAGGCCCAGCTGGACGTCAGCCGGCCCAAGGCGGATGCCACGGTGTCGGACGCCATCAGCTGTGCGATCCGCCGTATCAGCAGCATCCTGCCGGTGGCGGTGCTGGTGAATTACAGCGAGTCCGGCAGTTCCAGCTTGCGCGCGGCGCGGGAACGGCCGGTGGCGCCGATCCTCAACCTCACACCCAACCTGTCCACGGCGCGACGCCTGAGCGTGGCGTGGGGCGTGCACTCGGTGGTCAATGATCGGCTGCGCCAGGTGGATGAGGTGTGTTCCACCGCGCTGGAAATTGCCCAGGCCCAGGGCATGGCGCAGCGTGGCGATACCTTGGTGATTACCGCGGGGGTGCCGTTCGGGCAGCCGGGGTCGACCAATTCGCTGCGTATCGAAACCCTACTGTAGGAGCGCGCTTGCTCGCGAAGAACGTCAACGATGACGCGGGTATCCTGAATGCACGCGGCGCCCTCAGGTTTTTCGCGAGCAAGCTCGCTCCTACAGGGAGCTGACATGCACAACCCAACCTGCCCCGACTGGGCCGAAGCCCTGCTCAACGGCTTCAGCCAAATCTTTCTGCAGCGCCATTCGCTGTGCGGCCTGCTGTGCCTGCTGGCCATCCTGATCGGCGCCCCGGCCTTGCTCGGCGGGGCCTTGCTGGGTGGCGTCGCGGGGTTGCTCACGGCCCAGCGCCGGGGGTATCCCAAGGCCGAGCGCCAGGCCGGGCTGTATAGTTACAACGGCGTGTTGCTGGGCCTGTTGATCAGCCAGCACTTCGCCTGGTCCGCGCTGGTGCCGCCGCTGATCCTGGCGTGCGGCGGCTTGAGTGCCATCCTTACCCGGCACTGGTTGAAACACGCAACCCGGCCCCAGGATTTGCCCGCCTACACCGTGCCCTTTGTTGGCCTGGGCTGGTTGCTGCTCGGCCAGAGTCCTGAAAACGCCCTTGCACTGATCGAGCCCAACACTGTCGCTGTAGTGGCCGCGCCCTTCACCGGCCTGGGGCAAATCATGCTGCTGGACCAGCCCCTGGCGGGTGTACTGATTGCCCTGGGCTTGCTGCTGGCCGACCGTCGCGCCGCCGCGTGGGCCTTGGGCGGCGCCGCTCTGGGCATGCTCGCCGGCTTGTGGCTGAACGACCCCACTGGCGCCCTGCTCGGCCTGCACAGCTATAACCCGGCGCTGGCGGCCCTGGCCCTGTGCTCATCACGTCGCCAGCCCTGGTTACCGCTGCTGGGCATCGGCCTGGCCATCTTGCTCACCCCAAGCTTCGCCGGCCTGCACCTGCCCGCGCTGACCGCGCCGTTTATCCTCGCCTGCTGGCTGGTGCGCGCCGGCCAGCGAATGCTGCACAAGCCTCACATGGACAGCCCGTTCGAATCGCCCTAGGCTTGCTCGATATTCGTTTCGGGCAGGGTTTATGGACAGCAACAACGACTGGCGCCAGCGCCTCTACATCATGGTGTTCCAAAGCGATACCGTCGCCGGGCGGCGCTTTGACGGCATCCTGCTGCTGATCATCCTCGCCAGCCTGGTGATCGTGATGCTCGACAGCATCGACACAATTCACCAGAACTACGCCGACGTGCTGGCCTATATCGAGTGGGGCTTCACGCTGATCTTCGCCATCGAGTACGGCCTGCGCCTGTATTGCTCGCCCAAGCCGCTGCGCTATGCCTTCAGCTTTTATGGCTTGGTGGACCTGCTCGCCATCGTCCCCGGCATCCTCGCGCTGTACTACAGCGATGCCCAGTATCTGCTGATCATCCGCATCATCCGGATGCTGCGCATCTTCCGCGTGCTCAAGCTCAGCCCGTACCTCAAGCAGGCCAACTACCTGATGGCGGCGCTGCGCGGCAGCAAGCAGAAGATCGTGGTGTTCCTGGTCAGCGTGTGCACCCTGGTGACGGTGTTCGGCACCTTGATGTACGTGATCGAAGGCCCGGAACATGGCTTCACCAGTATTCCCAAGGGCATCTACTGGGCCATCGTCACCCTGACCACCGTGGGCTTCGGCGATATCGTGCCCAAGACGCCCCTGGGCCAGGTGATTTCATCGCTGGTGATGATCACCGGTTACTCGATCATTGCGGTGCCGACGGGTATTTTTACCGCCGAACTGGCCAGTGCCATGCGCGGCGAACAGCTGCACACCGACTGCCCAGTGTGCAAAAAGGACAGCCATGAACCCAACGCCGCATTTTGCGCGCGCTGTGGCAGCAATCTGTTTCACAAACTGGAATAAGCAAAGTTCGTTTTAATCTTTAAGGGTCTATGCAGGCCCGGCTATAGTCGCTGGCAAATTGCCTCCCCTCTTCTCGAACAACAAGGAATGAGCAGTGAAAAAGATCCTCAGCGCCTCCCTACTGGCCGCCGGCCTGGCCCTGGCGGGCTCCGCCCAGGCCGCGACCACCCTGCTCAACGTCTCCTACGACGTGATGCGCGACTTCTACAAGGACTACAACGCCGCCTTCCAGAAGCACTGGGAAGCTGAGCACCCGGACGACAAGCTGACGCTGCAGATGTCCTTCGGCGGCTCCAGCAAACAGGCACGCTCGGTGATCGACGGCCTGCCCGCCGACGTGATCACCATGAACATGGCCACCGACATCAATGCCCTGGTCGACAACGGCAAACTGGTGCCGGACAACTGGGTGACACGCTTGCCGAACAACAGCGCGCCGTTCACCTCAGCCACGGTGTTTATCGTGCGCAAAGGCAACCCCAAAGCCTTGAAAGACTGGCCCGACCTGCTCAAGGACGGCGTGCAGGTAATCGTTCCCAACCCGAAAACCTCCGGTAACGGCCGCTACACCTACCTGTCGGCCTGGGGTTACGTGTTGAAGAATGGCGGTGATGAAGAAAAGGCCAAGACCTTCGTTGGCAAGTTGTTCAAGCAAGCGCCAGTACTGGACACCGGCGGCCGCGCCGCCACCACCACCTTCATGACCAACCAGATTGGCGACGTGCTGGTGACCTTTGAAAACGAAGCCGAAATGATCGCCCGTGAGTTTGGCCGTGATCAGTTCGAAGTAGTCTACCCAAGCGTCTCCGCCGAAGCCGAACCGCCGGTCTCAGTGGTGGATAAAGTGGTCGAGAAAAAAGGCACCCGTGCTGCGGCCGAGGACTACCTCAAGTATCTGTGGTCGCCCGAAGGCCAGGAAATTGCGGCCAACAACTACCTGCGCCCACGGGACCCGAAGGTATTGGCCAAGTACACCGACCGGTTCCCCAAGGTGGATTTCCTGTCGGTGGAGAAAACCTTTGGTGACTGGCGCACGGTGCAAAAGACCCACTTCAATGATGGCGGCGTGTTCGACCAAATCTACTCTGGCCAATAACCCATCTGACTGAATCAACTCGGTCAAACCTGTGGGAGCTGGCTTGCCTGCGATGACGGCGAGTCAGCTTGCACATGAGCGGCTGACACCCCGCCATCGCAGCATAGGTATCTACACAACTTTGTAGATTGTAGCAGCCAACGCTAACC
>NZ_LYSO01000108.1:0-20967 GCF_001728935.1 Pseudomonas sp. AP42 | reverse complement strand
AAAAGTGAGCCGCCGTCAGGGCGGAACCCTAAGCGGCCGTTACCGCAGCAATGGATATGCACACAATCCAACCGTGTTGACCGCCAGGCCGCCTTCGCGAGCAAGCCCGCTCCCACAGTTTTGACCGCGGAGTGTCAGGTAGAGAAGTGTCGGCTGGTAGGCCGCCATCGCAGGCAAGCCCGCTCCCACAGTTGATCTGCGATGCGCTTGAGTTATTTCTTTGGCTTCGGGATCCGCACCAGTTGCGTATCCGAATAGATGTCATGCCAGCTGCGCTTGTGTTTATCAAACAACGACCAGATAAACCCCAACCCCACGCACAACCACGACGCTATCGACACCACAAAACGCAACAATGCCTGCCACAGGCTGATCCGTGACCCGTCGGCGTTTTGCACGCGCACGCCCCACACCTGCATGCCCAGTGTCTGCCCGGAATGGGTCCAGAACTTGGCGAAGAACCCAAACAGCACAAACAACAGGATCGTCGACAGCAACGGGTCACCGTCCAGCGCGCCGGACTCGGTGAGCGTGCGCATCTTCGCTTCGCCCACGAAGGCGATCCACACCAGCTTGTAGATAAACGCGGTGACGATCAGCAAGGCAGTGCACAACAGGAAATCGTAGAACATCGCTGCCAGGCGGCGGCCCAGGCCAACGGCGGGGAACTCGCCCTGGGGGCTCAAGAGGGGTTTGGACATGGCAGGGCTCTCTGGAGAAAGCACGCAGTTTACGCAATGGCGCCCATAAAAAAGCCCCTGATGTCATATCAGGGGCTTTTTGTCGCAGGAAGGATCAGCCTTCTGCTTGGACTTCGTCAGCCTGCAGGCCTTTCTGGCCTTGAACTGAAACGAAGGTGACCTTCTGGCCTTCCTTCAGGCTCTTGAAACCGTTGCCCTGGATAGCGCGGAAATGCACGAACAGATCCGGGCCGCTTTCAGGCGTGATAAAACCAAAGCCTTTTTCGTCGTTGAACCACTTGACGGTACCGCTCTGACGTCCACCTTTATCCGACATTTTCTTCTTTCCTTTGACGCTAAAAATTAATGACAGCCCCTTTCACACGAAAGAGTACTGGGCTGGGTTGCAGGAAAGTAAGAGACGTCGAACGGGTTGTAGCAAACTACTTGAGCTACTGCCCAGGTCCAGGTTCCAAGCGACCCATGCAAACACAGTGGGCAAACTCTACGCCAACTAATATGAAAAAAACAAGCCCTTGTGCAGGCCCTTGTTTTATTGGCTCTCATGACACTTTGTTGAATATTCTGATACCGACTTATTCGATAGAGTTATTCACTTGTTATAGGACGTCAGCTATAAAAACGTCTATCGTGAATGCACTGTTTTATGGCGGTTGCGTTACAGTTTAGTGCACGTTAACGCAACCGCGTTACTTATAGAAACAGTCAATCAGCCGCGGTAGTAACGTTGCGGAACGAATGGCATTTTACTTACACGTAGTGGCACCTTTTTCCCACGTACCATTGCGCAAACTTCGGTATCCAGTGCGACAAATGCGCTGTCCAGATAACCCATCGCCAGAGGGCCGCCCAAGGTGGGGCCAAAGCCGCCGCTGCACACGCTGCCGATCACAGTGCCCTGGGCATCGACGATTTCTGCGCCTTCCCGCACCGGGGTACGCTCCTGCGGCAGCAGGCCTACGCGTTTGCGCGCCACACCGGTTTGTTGCTGGGTGAAGATGCGGTCGGCGCCGGGGAAGCCGCCGGCCCGTGCACCATCGGCACGCCGGGCCTTGGAGATCGCCCACAGCAGGCTGGCTTCGATCGGCGTGGTGTCGGTGTTCATGTCGTGACCGTACAGGCACAGGCCGGCTTCCAGGCGCAGCGAATCGCGGGCACCCAGGCCGATGGCCTGCACTTCGGTTTCGGCCAACAGGCTGCGGGCCAGGCTCTCGGCATTGGCTGCCGGCACGGAGATTTCAAAGCCGTCTTCACCGGTGTAACCGGAGCGGCTGACGTAGCAGTCCACGCCCAGCAAACGCAGGGTGGCAAATTGCATGAAAGTCATCTGGGTGACTTCAGGGGCCAGGCGCGCCAATACTTTCACGGCCGCCGGGCCTTGCAGGGCCAGCAGGGCGCGTTCTTCGAACAGCGGTTCGATGGTGCATTGGTCGCCGATATGTGTGCGCAGGTGCGCCAGGTCCTGGTCCTTGCAAGCCGCGTTGACCACCAGGAACAGCTCGTCGTTACCCAAGTTGGCGACCATCAGGTCGTCGAGGATGCCGCCTTGCTCATTGGTGAACATCGCATAGCGCTGCATGCCCACCGGCAGGTCGATGATATCGACGGGCACCAGGGTTTCCAGGGCCTTGGCGGCATTTGCGCCGGTGAGGCGAATCTGGCCCATGTGGGACACGTCGAACAACCCGGCCTGTTCACGGGTGTGCAGGTGTTCTTTCATCACGCCCAAGGGGTACTGCACCGGCATGTCGTAGCCGGCGAAGGGCACCATGCGTGCGCCCAGTTCCAGGTGCAGGGCATGCAATGGGGTTTTCAACAGGGTTTCGGTGGACATATTCAGCTCCTGAAAAACGTGCCGACGCGCTTGTGGGCGTCAGCACTCGATAATGTTGACTGCCAAACCGCCGCGGGCGGTTTCCTTGTATTTGCTTTTCATATCGGCGCCGGTCTGGCGCATGGTGCGGATGACCTTGTCGAGGGACACAAAATGCTGGCCGTCGCCGCGCAGGGCCATGCGCACGGCATTGATCGCCTTCACCGAGCCCATGGCATTGCGCTCGATGCACGGCACCTGCACCAGCCCGCCAATCGGGTCGCAGGTCAGGCCGAGGTTGTGTTCCATGCCGATCTCGGCGGCGTTTTCCACTTGGGACACGCTGCCGCCCAGCACTTCGCAGAGGGCGCCTGCGGCCATGGAACAGGCCACGCCGACTTCGCCCTGGCAACCGACTTCGGCGCCTGAGATCGAAGCGTTTTCCTTGTACAAAATGCCGATGGCGGCGGCGGTGAGCAAAAAGCGCACCACGCCGTCTTCGTTCGCGCCGGGGATAAAGCGCATGTAGTAATGCAGCACGGCGGGAATGATCCCGGCCGCGCCGTTGGTGGGCGCAGTGACGACGCGCCCGCCATTGGCGTTTTCTTCGTTGACCGCCAGCGCATACAGGTTGACCCAGTCCAGCACCGACAGCGGGTCGCGCAGCGCCGACTCGGGGTTCTTGCACAACTGCCGGTGCAAGGCCGCTGCCCGGCGCTTGACCTTCAAGCCTCCGGGCAAGATGCCTTCGTTGCGACAGCCGGCATCGACGCAGTCCTGCATGACCTGCCAGATCTTCAACAACCCGCTGCGGGTTTCCGCTTCCGGGCGCCAGGCGCTTTCATTGGTCAGCATCACCTGGCTGATAGACAGGCCATAGGTGGTGCAATGGCCAAGCAAGTCCTTGGCGTGTTTGAACGGGAAGGTCAGGGGCGTGGCGTCTTCGACGATACGGTCGGCGCCCGCCGCGTCTTCATCCACCACGAAACCGCCCCCGACCGAGTAATACTCGCGGCTGCGAATCTGGATACCGGCGGCGTCAAAAGCGCGGAAGATCATGCCGTTGGGATGATAGGCAAGGGGTTTGCGAATCATCGCCAGGTGTTCTTTCTCGTTGAACGCAATGCTGTGTTCGCCGAGCAGGTTGAGGCGCCCGTCGCTGCGCATCTGCGCCAGGCGTGCAGCCACGGTTTCGGTATTCACGGTGTCCGGGTGTTCGCCTTCCAGGCCCAGCAACACGGCCTTGTCGCTGCCGTGGCCTTTGCCGGTGGCGCCCAGCGAGCCGTAGAGCTCCACCTTGATGCCGGTGGTGGCCTCCAACAGGTTGTCACGCTTGAGCCCCTCGACGAATCGAGCGGCGGCACGCATCGGGCCGACGGTGTGGGAACTGGAGGGGCCGATGCCAATCTTGAACAGGTCGAACACGCTAAGGGACATGGTTGTTCTCCGGTTTCTTATTATTTTCTGAAAGCCGACTCGGTCAAATGTGGGAGCGGGCTTGCTCGCGAATGCGGTCTTTCAGATGTTGATTATTTGACTGACCCACCGCATTCGCGAGCAAGCCCGCTCCCACATTTTTGACCGGGTGCATTCTCAGGTTATGCGTAGCTCTCGATCGACGGGCACGCACACACCAGGTTGCGATCACCAAACACGTTGTCGACCCGGCCAACCGGCGGCCAGTACTTGCCTTCGATCAACGACGCCACCGGGTACACCGCTTGTTCACGGCTGTAAGGGTGGCTCCATTCGCCCACCAGTTCCGCTGCCGTGTGCGGCGCGTTCTTGAGCGGGTTGTCGTCTTTGTCGAGGGTGCCGTTTTCTACCGCGCGGATTTCTTCGCGGATGGCGATCATGGCGTCGCAGAAGCGGTCCAGTTCTTCCTTGGATTCACTTTCGGTCGGCTCGATCATCAAGGTGCCGGCCACCGGGAACGACATGGTCGGCGCGTGGAAACCAAAGTCGATCAGGCGCTTGGCCACGTCGTCCACGCTGATGCCGCTGCTGTCTTTCAACGGGCGCAGGTCGAGGATGCATTCGTGGGCCACCAGGCCATTGCTGCCGGTGTACAGCACCGGGTAGTGCTCTTCCAGGCGGCGGGAAATGTAGTTGGCATTCAGGATCGCCAGCTGCGACGCACGCTTGAGGCCGGCGCCGCCCATCATGCTGATGTACATCCAGGTGATCGGCAGAATGCTCGCGCTGCCGAACGGCGCGGCGCACACCGCGCCTTCCTTGCGCTCCATGGCTGCGTGGCCAGGCAGGAACGGCGTGAGGTGCGACTTGACGCCAATCGGGCCAACACCCGGGCCGCCACCACCGTGGGGGATGCAGAAGGTTTTGTGCAGGTTCAGGTGGGACACATCGCCGCCGAACTTGCCTGGCGCGCAGAGGCCAACCATGGCGTTCATGTTGGCGCCGTCGATGTACACCTGGCCGCCATTGTCGTGGATGATCCCGCAGATTTCGCGGATACCTTCCTCGAACACACCGTGGGTGGACGGGTAGGTGATCATCAGCGCGGCGAGGTGCTCGCGGTGCTCGATGGCCTTGGCGCGCAGGTCTTCGATGTCGACGTTGCCGCGGGCGTCGCAAGCGGTGACCACCACGCGCATGCCGGCCATGTTGGCGGTGGCCGGGTTGGTGCCGTGGGCTGACGACGGGATCAGGCAGATGTCGCGACGTTCTTCGCCACGGCTCTGGTGATAGGCGCGGATGGCCAAGAGGCCTGCGTATTCACCCTGGGAACCGGCGTTCGGCTGCAGGGAGATCGCGTCATAACCGGTGGCCGCGCAGAGCATGGCTTCCAGTTCGCTGGTCAGTTGCTGGTAGCCGGCGCTTTGCGCAGCGGGGGCGAATGGGTGCAGGGCGCCGAACTCGGCCCAGGTCACCGGGATCATTTCGCTGGCGGCGTTGAGCTTCATGGTGCACGAGCCCAGCGGGATCATTGTGCGGTCCAGGGCCAGGTCCTTGTCGGCCAGCTTGCGCAGGTAGCGCATCAGCTCGGTTTCCGAGTGGTAGCGGTTGAACACCGGGTGGCTGAGGATCGGCGACTGGCGCAGCAAAGCGCTCGGCAGGGTGCTGTCGGTGGTGGTAAAGGCCGGCAGGGTTTTGCCGTCGGCGAAGATCGCCCACAAGGCCTGGATATCGGCCTGGGTGGTGGTTTCGTCGACCGACAGGCCAACGCGCTCGCCGTCTACTACACGCAGGTTGATGCGCTGGGCGCGGGCCTTGTCGTGCAGGGCGGCAGTGTGAGCGCCGGTGTGGATTGTCAGGGTGTCGAAGAAGTGTGCCTGCTCGACCTTCTGGCCCAGGGCCGTCAAGCCCTTGGCCAGGATCGCGGTCAACTGGTGAATGCGCTGGGCGATCTGGGTCAGGCCTTTGGGGCCGTGGTACACGGCGTACATGCTGGCGATGTTGGCCAGCAGCACTTGGGCAGTGCAGATGTTGCTGGTGGCTTTCTCACGGCGGATATGCTGCTCGCGGGTCTGCATGGCCAGGCGCAGCGCCGGCTTGCCGAAGCGGTCGACGGAAACGCCGACCAGACGGCCTGGCATGTCGCGCTTGAACGCATCCTTGGTGGAGAAGTACGCCGCGTGCGGGCCACCAAAGCCCAGTGGTACGCCAAAGCGTTGTGCGCTGCCAATGGCGACGTCGGCACCGAATTCGCCCGGCGGCGTCAGCAGGGTCAGGGCCATCAGGTCGGCGGCCACGGCGACCAGTGCGTTGGCGGCGTGGAAGCGTTCGGTCAGTTCGCGGTAGTCGAACACGTCGCCGTTGCTGGCCGGGTATTGCAGCAGGGCGCCGAAGAACGGGCTGACATCGGTCAGTTCGCGCTCATCGCCCACCACCACATCGATACCCAGTGGCTCGGCACGGGTGCGCAGCACGTCGAGGGTTTGTGGGTGGCTGTGCACCGACGCGAAGAACGCGTTGCTGCTTTTGTTCTTGCTCAGGCGCTTGCAGAAGGTCATGGCTTCTGCGGCGGCGGTGGCTTCGTCGAGCAGGGAGGCGTTGGCGATCGGCAGGCCGGTGAGGTCGCTGATCAGGGTCTGGAAGTTCAGCAGGGCTTCCAGGCGGCCTTGGGAAATCTCCGGCTGGTACGGCGTGTAGGCGGTGTACCAGGCCGGGTTTTCCAGCAGGTTGCGCAGGATCGGCGACGGCGTGTGGCAGTTGTAGTAGCCCTGGCCGATGTAGGTCTTGAACAGTTGGTTCTGGCTGGCAATGGCCTTGATCTTGGCCAGGGCTTGGGCTTCGCTCAGGCCGTCTTCCAGGCCGAGTACGCTGGTGCCCTTGATGCTTTCCGGGATCACGCTGGCGCTTAGCGCTTCGAGGGAATCAAACCCCAGGCTGGCGAGCATCTGCTGCTCATCTTCCTGGCGCGGGCCGATGTGGCGGGCGATGAATTCGTTGGCGGTGGTCAGATTAACGGTCATGGCGCGCTCCTCAGGCTTCAGCGTTGGCTTTGATCAGGCGGTCGTACGCATCCTGATCCAACAGCTTAGCCACTGCATCAGCGTCGGCGGGTTTAAAGCGGAAGAACCAGCCTTCGCCCATCGGGTCTTCGTTGACCAGTTCCGGGCTGCCATCGAGCTTGTCGTTGACTTCCAGGACTTCACCGTCCAACGGCATGTACACACCGCTGGCGGCTTTGACCGACTCCACGGTGGAGGCTTCGGCGCCCTTTTCGTAAGCCTGCAACTCCGGCAGTTGCACGAAAACCACATCACCCAGCGCGTTTTGCGCAAACGCGGTGATACCCACGGTGACGCTGCCATCGGCTTCGGCGCGCAGCCATTCGTGATCTTCAGTGAAACGCAACTCGCTCATGGAAACTCCTCAGGGCCAGAATCGTCTGGTGGACGGGATTGGAATAATGGGGAGTTGCTTAGCAATATCGCGGCCAATGTTATTAAATCGTTATAGATCAACGGGTTAATAAATTTAGCGAGAAGGTTGGCTGAGTACGCTGTAGCGATTTCGCTACAGTCCGGCGCGTGAAAAAAAGCCTATGCGGATCAAAGCCTTGCATGGCGCGCAAAAAACAGGGTTGTAGCGATATCGTTACGCTGTAGCGCTTTCGGTACACGGAATGTCGTTCTCAGACCAAAACTGTAATGCGCCCCACTGTAGGAGCGAGCCTGCTCGCGAAGATCGTCAACGATGACGCGGGCAGCCTGGATGAACCTGGCGCCCTTGGGTTTTTCGCGAGCGAGCTCGCTCCTACAGTGGAGAGAACATGGCTCAGGGCTTGTTGGGTATGCCGTACTTGCGCAGGCGGTGGGCGATAGCCGTGTGGGAGGTTTGCAAGCGGCTGGCCAGTTGGCGGGTCGAGGGGTAGCGGCTGTAGAGACTTTCCAGCAGGCTGCGCTCGAAATCTTCCACGGCCTGTTCCAGGCTGTCGACTTCACCATCGTTCTGGCGCGCCACGGAGGTGCCGGCGATGTCCAGGTCGCCGATGTCCACCAGGCTGCTTTCGCAGATGGCGGCAGCGCGGAAGATCACGTTTTGCAACTGCCGCACGTTGCCCGGCCAGTGGTTGCCCAGCAGGGCAGGATAGGTACCCGGCGCCAGGCGGCAGACCGGGCGCTGGATCTGCGCGCAGGCTTGCTGCATGAAGTAGCGCGCCAGCAGGAGGATGTCCTGGCCGCGTTCACGCAAGGGCGGCACGGCGACGTTGAGCACGTTGAGGCGGTAGAACAGGTCTTCGCGAAAGGCGCCTTCGCTGACCATTTTTTCCAGGTCGCGGTGGGTGGCGCTGAGGATGCGCACATTGACCTTCACTTCGCGGTCGCCACCCACGCGGCGAAAGCTGCCGTCATTCAGAAAACGCAGCAGTTTGGCTTGCAGGTACGGCGACATTTCACCGATCTCATCGAGGAACACCGTGCCCTGGTTGGCCAGCTCCATGAGCCCCGGTTTGCCACCGCGTTGCGCGCCGGTAAAGGCGCCGGGCGCATAGCCGAACAATTCGCTTTCGGCGAGGTTTTCCGGCAGTGCCGCGCAGTTCAGTGCCAGGAACGGCGCACTGTGACGCGTGCTGATGGCGTGGCAGGCGCGGGCCACCAGCTCTTTGCCGGTACCGGTTTCGCCCTGGATCAGCAGCGGTGCATCCAGCGCGGCCACCCGTTGCGCCCGGGCCTTGAGCGTGCGGATCGCCGGGGACTCGCCCAGCAGTGCATCAAACCCTTCGGCATGGTCATGGTGCAGCGCCGACAGTTGTTCGCCGATGCGGTTGGGCTGGTAAAGAGTGAGCAGGGCGCCGGCGTCGGTGATTGGCGTGGCGCCCAGCAGCAGGGTCTGGCCGTTCACGCTGATCTCGCGCAACGGCAATCGAAAGCCCTGCTCCAGCAGGGTCTCCAGCAAGGCCGCGTCATCGAACAGCTCGGCGATGCTTTCGCCGGCCGGTTCACGGCCGTACAAGGCGATCAACGCCGGGTTGGCCAGCAGGATTTTGCCGGCGCTGTCCAGGGCCAGTACCGGGTCGGTCATGGCCGCCAGCAGGGCGTCGAGTTGCAAGTGGCGGCGCTGGCCCGGAAGAATGTCGACCACCTTTACCGCTTGCACGCCGTGCACGCTGAACAACGCGTCGCGCAGCTCTTCGAGCACGTCGGCGCTGAGGGTTGGCGCGTCGATATAGACGTTGGGCGGCACCATCTCCACCGCATCCAGATTGAGATTGCGCCCACCGAGCAAGGCCAGGACTTCCTGGGTGATGCCGACGCGGTCGATGAAGCTGACGTGGATACGCATGGGGCGATTGGCAATTCTGAAGAGCAGAGGCGGCAAGTATGCCTTGGAGCGAGTGGAGATCAAAATGTGGGAGCGGGCTTGCTCGCGAATGCGGTGGGTCAGTCAGCAGATTATTGACTGTTCCACCGCATTCGCGAGCAAGCCCGCTCCCACAGGGGATTTGCGGTGTTTTTATTCCAGGTGTTCGGGTTTGACCGGGTCGCCGGATTTCATCCCCAACTGCTGGCGCACATCCTCAAACATCAGATCGTAATGCTTGTGCTGTGAACCGACGCTGCTATGGGTCTTGGGAATGCCGTATTTTTCGACAATCTTGGTCACATTGCTGGCGAAGTTGTAGGCCTGGTCCTTGGGCAGGAAAAAGGTCTCTTTCATGGCCTTGCCCTGAATGCTCCCATGCAGGGTGAACTGCATGCCTTTGCCTTCGCGCTCATCCGTGACCACTTCATAGTCCAGGCACAGGTCATAGCTGACATCGTCCTTGTTCAGCGCGTGTCGCTCGATATGCAGGTGGCCGGGTTCAAAGATAGCCATAGGCGTTTCTCCTCAACTTCACAGGTAGGTGATGCCAGGTTTGGCCGTGCTGATGCGCGTGCCGGCGCTGCCCTGGACGATGGCTTCGATGTCCGAGAGTGAACCGATCACCGCGGTTTTGCCAGTCTGGCGAGCGAACTCGCAGGCGGCCTGGACCTTGGGGCCCATGGAGCCGGCGGCGAAGCCGAGTTTTTCCATGTCGTCCGGGTGGGCCTGGCCGATGGCCTTCTGGGTGGGCTTGCCGAAGTCGATAAAGGCGGCGTTGACGTCGGTGGCGATCACCAGCAAATCAGCTTCCAGTTGCGTGGCCAGCAAGGAGGAGCACAGGTCTTTGTCGATTACGGCTTCAATGCCGCGCAGCTTGCCGTCTTCGCCATACATGGTGGGGATGCCGCCACCGCCGGCGCAGATCACGATGGCTTTTTTCTCCAGCAGCCATTTGATCGGGCGGATTTCAAAGATGCGTTTGGGGCGCGGGCTGGCGACCACGCGGCGGTATTTGTCGCCGTCGGGCGCGATGGCCCAGCCTTTCTCGGCGGCGAGTTTCTCGGCTTCGGCTTTGGCGTACACCGGGCCGATGGGCTTGGTGGGGTTCTGGAAGGCCGGGTCCTTGGCGTCCACTTCCACTTGGGTGAGCAGGGTGGCGAATGGCACTTCAAAGTCCAGCAGGTTGCCCAGTTCCTGTTCGATGATGTAGCCGATCATGCCCTCGGTCTCGGCGCCCAGCACGTCCAGCGGGTAAGGCGAGACGCTGGTGTAGGCCGCTGCCTGCAATGACAGCAGGCCGACTTGCGGGCCATTGCCGTGGGCGATCACCAGTTCGTTGCCGGGGTGGATCTTGGCGATCTGTTCGGTGGCGATACGGATGTTGGCCCGTTGATTGTCTGCGGTCATGGGTTCACCACGACGCAGGAGGGCGTTGCCGCCCAGGGCTACGACGATGCGCATACAGAATGTCCTTTCAGGGAACGCATGAATACCTCGGTCAATGTGGGAGCTGGCTTGCCTGCGATGAGGGCCTGGCAGGCGACCTGCTGTTGCCAGACCCACCGCTATCGCAGGCAAGCCAGCTCCCACACTGACGGTGTTCACACCGTGGAAATTAAATGTCTGCCAACGCCGACACCAGAATCGCCTTGATGGTATGCATGCGGTTTTCCGCCTGCTCAAAGGCGATATTGGCCGGCGACTCGAACACCTCTTCGGTCACTTCCACACCATTGGCCAGGTGCGGATAGCGCGCTGCGATGTCCTTGCCGACCTTGGTTTCACTGTTGTGGAACGCCGGCAGGCAATGCATGAATTTCACCCGAGGGTTGCCCGAGGCTTTCATCATCTTGGCGTTGACCTGGTACGGCAGCAGTTGCTCGATGCGCTCGTCCCACGCTTCCACCGGTTCGCCCATGGACACCCAGATATCGGTGTGGATGAAGTCCACGCCCTTCACGGCCTCTGCAGGGTCTTCGGTGATGGTGATGCGTGCGCCGCTTTCCTCGGCAAAGGCCTGGCACTCTTTGATGAAATCTTCATGGGGCCACAGCGCTTTCGGCGCGCCGATGCGCACGTCCATGCCGAGCTTGGCGCCGATCATCAGCAGCGAGTTGCCCATGTTGTAGCGGGCGTCCCCCAGGTACGCGTAGCTGATGTCATGCAGCGGCTTGTCGCTGTGTTCGCGCATGGTCAGGGTGTCGGCGATCATCTGGGTCGGGTGGAATTCGGCGGTGAGGCCGTTGAACACCGGCACGCCCGCGAACTTGGCCAGTTCTTCGACGATTTCCTGTTCAAAGCCACGGTATTCAATGGCATCGAACATCCGGCCCAGTACGCGGGCGGTGTCTTTCATGCTTTCTTTGTGGCCGATCTGCGACGACACCGGGTCGATATAGGTGACGTGGGCGCCTTGGTCATGGGCCGCGACTTCAAAGGCACAACGGGTGCGGGTCGAGGTTTTTTCGAAGATCAGCGCGATGTTCTTGCCCTGCAGGTGCGGACGCTCGGTGCCGGTGTATTTGGCGCGTTTGAGGTCGCGGGACAGGTCCAGCAGGTAATGCAGCTCGCGGGTGGTGTGGTGCATCAGCGACAGCAGGCTGCGGTTGCGCATATTGAAAGCCATGATGGAATCTCCTTAGTAGTCGATAGGGTCGCGGATGATCGGGCAGGTCATGCAGTGGCCGCCGCCACGACCACGGCCGAGTTCACCGGCGCTGATGGTGATCACTTCCACACCGGCCTTGCGCAGCAAGGTGTTGGTGTAGGTGTTGCGGTCGTAGCCAATCACCACGCCCGGCTCCACGGCCACCACGTTGTTGCCGTCATCCCATTGCTCGCGTTCGGCGGCGAAGCTGTTGCCGCCGGTCTCGACCACGCGCAAAGCCTTGAGGTTGAGCGCTGCAGCGACGGTTTCGAGGAAGTTGGTTTTCTCGCGCTGGATGTCGATGCCGTGGGGCTTGCTCTCGTCCGGGCGCAGAGTGAACGGCACGATCTGGTTGACCACTTCGGGGAAGACGGTGACCAGGTCGCGGTCGCAGAAGCTGAACACGGTGTCCAGGTGCATCGCCGCGCGGGATTTGGGCAGGCCGGCAACGATGACGCGTTCCACGGCTTTGTTCTGGAACAGGTTGCGCGCCAGTTGGCCGATGGCCTGGTGGGATGAGCGTTCGCCCATGCCGATCAACACCACGCCGTTGCCAATCGGCATCACGTCGCCGCCTTCCAGCGTCGCGGCGCCATGTTCCTGGTCGGGGTCGCCGTACCAGATCTGGAAGTCCGCGTTGGTGAACTCAGGGTGGAATTTATAGATGGCGCTGGTCAGCAGGGTTTCCTGACGTCGCGCCGGCCAGTACATCGGGTTGAGCGTCACGCCGCCGTAGATCCAGCAGGTGGTGTCGCGAGTGAACTGGGTGTTGGGCAGTGGCGGCAGGATGAAACTGGCGTGGCCCAGAAAATCGCGGAACATCTCGATGGTCTTGCCACCGAAGCTGCTCGGCAGATCGTCGGCCGATACGCCGCCAATCAGGTATTCGCTGATTTTGCGCGGCTCCAGGCTGCGCAGCCACGAGCCGACTTCGTCGACCAGGCCCAGGCCTACGGTGTTGGCGGTGATCTTGCGCTCCAGGATCCAGTCCAGCGCTTCGGGGTTGGCGACGATGTCGGTGAGCAGGTTGTGCATTTCCAGCACATCAATGTCCCGCTCGCGCATCTTGGTGACGAAGTCGAAGTGGTCGCGCTTGGCCTGGGCCACCCACAGCACGTCATCGAACAGCAGTTCGTCGCAGTTGTTGGGGGTCAGCCGCTGGTGGGCCAAACCTGGGGAGCACACCATGACTTTGCGCAGTTTGCCGGCTTCGGAATGTACGCCGTACTTCACTTTTTCCGTGGTCATTACAGATCCTCCAGTGAACAACAATTACAGGGTCAGGAAGCCGTCGTAGAGCCCATAGGCCGCCACCAGGGCGCCAATGACCACTGCGGCGAAAATCAGCTTCTCGACGGGGGTGAAAATCGGTTTGCCCAGTTCACGCTTGGCCTTGGCGAACAGGATCGCGCCGGGGGCGTAGAGCAGGGCGGAGAGCAGCAGGTATTTGGTGCCGCCGGCATACAGCAGCCAGATCGCATAGATCAGGGCGATGGCGCCGATGAACAGGTCTTTCTTGCGCTCTTTGAGGGCGTTCTCGTAGGTCTCGCCGCGCACCGCCAGCAGCAGGGCATAGGCCGCCGACCACAGGTAAGGCACCAGAATCATCGAGGTGGCGAGGTAGATCAGCGACAGGTAAGTGCTGGCGGAAAACAGCGTGATCACCAGGAATATCTGCACCATTGCGTTGGTCAGCCACAGCGCGTTGACCGGCACATGGTTGGCGTTTTCCTTGCGCAGGAACTCCGGCATGGTGTGGTCTTTGGCGGCGGCGAACATGATCTCCGCACACAGCAGCACCCAGGACAGCAGCGCGCCGAGCAGCGAGATGATCAAGCCCACGCTGATCAGCACCGCGCCCCAGTGGCCCACCACATGCTCCAGCACGGCGGCCATCGATGGGTTCTGCAGCTTGGCCAGTTCCGGTTGGGTCATGATCCCCAGGGACAGCACGTTCACCAGCATCAGGAACAGCAGCACGGTGATAAAGCCGATCACGGTGGCTTTGCCCACGTCGCTGCGTTTTTCGGCACGGGACGAGAAGATGCTCGCGCCTTCGATGCCGATAAATACCCACACGGTGACCAGCATCATGTTGCGCACCTGGTTCATCACGCTGCCCAGGTCAGGGTTTTTCACGCCCCAGATGTCAGCGGTGAAAATGTCCAGCTTGAACGCGAACAGCGCGATGAGCACGAACAGCAGCAGCGGCACCACCTTGGCGACGGTGGTCACCAGGTTGATGAACGCGGCTTCCTTGATCCCGCGCAACACCAGGAAATGCACGGCCCACAACAGCACTGACGCAGCGATCACCGCCGTAGGCGTATTGCCTTCGCCAAAGACCGGGAAGAAATAACCCAGGGTGCTGAACAGCAAGACGAAGTAGCCGACGTTGCCCAGCCAGGCGCTGATCCAGTAACCCCAGGCAGATGAAAAGCCCATGTAGTCGCCGAAACCGGCCTTGGCGTAGGCGTATACCCCGCCGTCGAGGTCGGGTTTGCGGTTGGCGAGGGTCTGGAACACGAAGGCGAGGGTCAACATACCGATGGCGGTAATCACCCAGCCAATCAACACCGCACCGACATCGGCGCTGGCGGCCATGTTTTGTGGCAATGAAAAGATGCCGCCGCCAATCATCGAGCCGACGACAAGTGCGACCAGGGCGCCTAATCGAAGTTTTCCGGGAGTTTCAGACATTGCATGACTCCAATGCAGGAGAAGAGAGACCACAGAATAATTCCGTGCGCTAATCAAACAGCTGACTCAGATCACTTCATTGGCACATTCCATTGTGAATTAACGACTTAGGGTGAGATTTTGCGGGCGAAGAAATCCCGCAAAGGCGCTTGCTAGAGCGTTATCTGCTTTGTGGTTAATCATTTGGTCGAGGGCATGGGTGTTGACGCTAGTTCTTATTTGCGGATGTGCAAATTTTTTGTACGTTGTTTGACTATCGCTTCATAATTGACGTATTTAAATTCTAAATAAGCCTAAACTTCGTGCCTTTACATATCCTTATGTTATGACAACGTCATTAATCTGAATTACGTGTGTGCGCAGTTGTCGCCCAACCGTTTATTTTGAGGAACCTGCATGTCCCAACCCGCCCAGAAACTTCGGCTCAGTGCCCTGATCGCCCTGGTGGTGGGCTCGATGATTGGCGGTGGGATTTTTTCATTGCCGCAGAACATGGCCGCCCGTGCCGAGGTGGGCGCCATACTGATCGGCTGGGCAATCACCGCTATCGGCATGCTGACCTTGGCCTTTGTGTTCCAGACGTTGGCGAACCGTAAGCCCGAACTGGATTCCGGGGTGTATGCGTACGCCAAGGCGGGTTTCGGCGACTACATGGGTTTTTCGTCCGCCTGGGGTTACTGGATCAGTGCGTGGATGGGCAACGTCGGTTATTTCGTCTTGTTGTTCAGCACCCTCGGCTACTTTTTTCCGGCGTT
Organism: Pseudomonas sp. AP42; assembly: GCF_001728935.1. Classification (NCBI taxonomy): domain Bacteria; kingdom Pseudomonadati; phylum Pseudomonadota; class Gammaproteobacteria; order Pseudomonadales; family Pseudomonadaceae; genus Pseudomonas; species Pseudomonas sp. AP42. The sequence continues at coordinate 5,577 of NZ_LYSO01000108.1, read as the reverse complement.
CGGCCAGGGCAATACCCCGCTGGCCATTGGCTGCGCGTCGCTGTTGCTGTGGGCTGTGCATTTTCTGGTGATGCGCGGCATCAAAGAGGCGGCGTTTATCAACCAGGTGACGACGGTGGCGAAGATTGTGCCGCTGCTGATGTTTATCGTGATCGCTGCGGTTGCATTCAAGGCGGATATCTTCACCCGCGATATCTGGGGCCTGGGCAACCCGCAGATGGGCAGCGTGGTCGAGCAGGTGCGCCACATGATGCTGGTCACGGTGTTTGTCTTTATCGGCATCGAAGGCGCCAGTGTTTATTCGGCACGGGCACAGAAACGCTCGGACGTGGGGCGCGCCACGGTGATTGGCTTCGTGGGCGTGCTGGCCTTGCTGGTGCTGGTGAACGTGCTGTCCTTGGGCATCATGAGCCAGCCGGAGCTGGCGCAGTTGCAGAACCCGTCCCTGGCCGGTGTGTTGGAGCATGTCGTCGGGCCTTGGGGCGCGGTATTGATCAGTATCGGCCTGGCGGTTTCGCTACTCGGGGCGTTGCTCTCCTGGGCCTTGCTGTGCGCGGAAATCCTCTATGCCACCGCTCAGGACAAGACCATGCCGGCCTTCCTGAAGAAGGAAAACGCCAATCAGGTGCCGGTCAATGCCTTATGGCTGACCAACGTGATGATCCAGGCATTCCTGGTGATCACGCTGTTTTCAGCCAGCACCTACACCACCCTGATCTACCTGGCGTCGTCGATGATCCTGGTGCCTTACCTGTGGTCGGCGGCCTATGCGGTGCTGTTGAGCGCGCGCGGCGAAACCTATGCCGGCTGGCAGCTCCGGCGCATGAAAGATCTGCTGGTGGGGCTGATTGCCCTCGGTTACGCGATCTGGCTGCTGTATGCGGGGGGCTTGAAGTACTTGCTGCTGTCGGCGCTGTTGTACGCACCGGGCGTGATCCTGTTTGCCCTGGCCAAGCGCGAGCAGGGCCAACCCTTGTTTACCACCGTGGAAAAAGGCATTTTCAGCGGCGTGATCGCGGGCGCCGGGTTGGCCGCGTATGGGCTGTATAGCGGGGTATTGTCACTGTGAGGTTGGCGTATCAACCGCCCTACGACTGGGCGGCGATGCTGGGGTTTTTATCGGTGCGAGCGATTACCGGCTTGGAAACCGTGGTCGCTGGCGTGTATCGACGCAGCATCAGTGTGGCAGGGATACATGGCTGGATCAGTGTCGAACCGGGGGCGGGAGACTGGCTGGAGGTGACGGTCGACTTTCCCGAGCCTGGCGCCATGCCTGAGATCGAGCGGCGCTTGCGCAGGATGTTTGATCTGGATGTCGTGCCTGAGGTGATCAACGCGCAATTGTCGCAAGACCCCCTGATGGCGCAACTGGTTGCGGCCCGCCCTGGCCTGCGGTTGCCTGGCACCTGGGATGGGTTGGAACTGGCGATTCGTGCAGTGCTGGGCCAGCAGATCACCGTGGTGGCGGCGATTCGTCTGGCGGGCAAGCTGGTGGCGCAGTATGGCCAGGCGCTGCAAACCCCGCACGCTGGTATCACTCACCTGTTTCCGACACCTGAAGTGCTGGCGGCGGCGGACCTGGCTACCCTGGGCATGCCCAAGGCGCGGGGGCGTACCTTGTCCGGTGTGGCCCAGGCGCTGTTGGATGATCCTCAGCTTTTCCAACCCAAGGCCAGCCTCAAGGACGGCGTGGCACGGCTGGTGGCGTTGCCGGGGATCGGAGAGTGGACCGCGCAGTACATCGCCATGCGCCAGTTGCGCGAGGCGGATGCGTTTGCGACGGGGGACATCGGGCTGATCAATGCTTTGGCGGCTTTGGAAGGTGGGCCGGTGTCGGCCCGGCAGTTATTGGCGCGGGCCGAGGCGTGGCGGCCGTTGAGGGCGTATGCGGCGCAGCATTTGTGGACGTCGTTGAACCGCAATGATTAGCGGCGCCTGTCTAGGCCTCTTCGCGAGCAAGCCCGCTCCCACATTTTGATCGCATTTCAAAGCATTTACTCGGTCAAGTGTGGGAGCGGGCTTGCTCGCGAAAGCGGACGTGAAGTCACCACTGAGGCCGGTGCGAGCCCAGTTCCACCGCCGGCAAATCCCACTGCAACGGCGTGCCACTGATACTCAGCGGCGCGAGTAGCCGATGGGCCTGGCCCCAGGCTGTCTGCTCCACGACCAGGCCTTGGTCATTAATGTCTTCCTCGCGCAATGCCGCTTGCTGTGCCACTGGCCCGGCCTCCGCCAGTAACTTCGCCGTACGCGCCAACGACAAACGCGCCGACCCGCCGCGTCCGGAGTCCAGGCGCTCGGTCAACGCCCGGATCGCACTGGCGGCCATCAAGTAGCCGGTGGCGTGATCCAGCGCTTGTACCGGTAGCGGCAGAGGTTTATCCGTCTGTTTCCAGGCCATGCCGGCCTCGGCAATCCCGCTGCTCATCTGCACCAGGCTGTCAAAGCCACGACGATTACGCCATGGGCCGTTCCAACCGTAGGCGTTTAGGCTGACGTCGATCAGGCCGGGGGCGATGTGTTGCCGTTCGCCAAGGGTATAACCCAGTTGTTCCAGGGCATCGGCGCGGTAGCCGTGGAGCAGGATGTCGGCGTCCTTGAGCAACGCTTCGAACACCTGCCGACCTTCCTGGCTCTTTAGGTCAAGGCGGGCGCAGCGTTTGCCCAGGGTCATTTCCGGCACCACGCCAGGTTCGTTCCAGGTGGGCGAGTCGATGCGCAGTACGTCGGCGCCCAAGCCCGCGAGGAAACGACTGGCCACCGGGCCGGCTAGCACCCGGGTCAAATCCAGCACCTTGATGCCGGCCAGTGGGCGCGCCGCGGAACCAAGCCAGGGTTTGTTGATGCCGGGTTCGAAGACCTGGCGTTGGATCAACGCCTCGGCGTTCACTGCCAAGCCTTGAGGATGCTGCTGCCAGGCTTGCCAGCTACGCATCTGCGCCGCACAACCGCCCGCATCGACAATCGCCTGTTCCAGTTCGTCGGCTTTCCAGGTTGCGACTTTGCTCGCCATGGCTGCGCGATCAGCGGCAGGCCCCAGTACCCGCTCGGCCGCTGCACGATGATGGGGCGCGTTGGTGTGCAAGCGAATCCAGCCATCGGCGCTGGCGTAGTCACCCGCTACCGGGTCCCACAAAGGCGGCACTTGCCAACCCACGGGGCGAATCGACGAGGAGAACCACAACGAGGCCAGGCGCCGATCCACGCTGACGCTGGGCAGGCGCCCGGTTTGTTGCTCAATCAACTGGGCGACGGCCTGGCCCGCGGCGCCGATGCTGGCGGCCGCCAGGTCAGTCACGGCAAAGGTCGAGGGCAAGGCACCGGCCTGTGTCTGGGGCAGTGGGGCGTGCGGTAAAGCGAGCGCGGCTTGGATGGGAGTCAGCAGGTCAGTCATCAAAGGCCCTCCGTAAGAGAAGGGCCACTATAGAAGATCATCCCACCGGTGTGGCAACCCCAGGGATCAAGGGCAGTTCAATGCTGGCGATAAAACCGCCTTCGGGGTGGTTGGCCAGGATCAGGTTGCCGCCATGGCGTTCGGCGGCGCGACGGGCGATGGCCAGGCCCAGGCCATGGCCTTGGGCGGTTTGGCCGGGCGCACGGTAGAACGGCTCGCCCAATTGGCTCAGGTGCTCGGCTTCAACGCCGGGGCCATGGTCGCGCACGCTGATCAGAATGCGCCCGCCTTGATGCTGGGCCTGCAATTCAATCGGCTCGCCCACCGGGTTGAAGCGCTGGGCATTGCGCAGCAGGTTGTCCACGGCGCGTTCGATCATGGTCGGCCAGCCTTTAAGCTGCAAATCATTGGCAGTCGTCAGTTGCACCACTTGCTCGGGGGCACTGAGTTGGGCGTCCTTTTGCAGCGTTTTAAGCAACGGGTTGAGGTCGATGTCTTCGGCGCTGGCGTTGTCGGCGTCGACCCGTGCCAATACCAAAATTTCGCTGATCAAGGCTTCCAGGCGATCGCATTCGCGGGTCAGGCGCGGCCAGAGTTTTTCCCGTTCTTCGGGGCTGGCGCGTTCGGCCAGGGCCAGGGCGATACGCAAGCGCGCCAGGGGCGAGCGCAGTTCGTGGGAGACGTCGCGCAGCAACTGGCGCTGGCTGCCGATCAGGCTTTGCAAGCGCGCGCCCATGCGGTTGAAGTCGTTGGCCAGCACGCCGAACTCGTCACGCCGGTTGGCCAGTTGCGCCAGGCTGTTCTGTTGATAGGTGGTTTGCCCCAGGTCATGCACCGCCCCGCGCAGACGGCTGAGCGGGCGGGTAATGGACAGGGTCACCAGCAGGCTGAACAGGGTCAGTACCACCAGGGTAATCGCCAATGCACTGAGCGGCCACAGCAGGCTGCTGCGGTGCCAGGCGTCCAGCTCCGGGTGAGGAATACGGTAAATCAGCAGATAGGTATCGCCGGTTTTGGCGCTGGTGTACTCGGCGGTCAGGCGCCGCCAGGGCAGGTGGCCGTCCTGGCTGTCGTTCTGGCGGGCTTCGAACGCGGCGGCGCGGCGCGGGAAGGTGCCGCGCACCACCGGGTCGCCGCTTTCGTTAAGCACTTGCACGTCGATGTGGTACTGGCGTTTGCGCTGCTGCAACAAGTCCTGGGCGGCATCTTCGCCCTGGGTTTCGTAGAGCTGCGTCCACTCCTGGGCCAGGTTGTTGAGCCCAGGGTGGCGGCTGAGAATCCAGGCGTCCTGGTTGAGCATGTGCCCAAGCAGGATCGATAAACCGGCAACCAGGGCGATGGCCAGCCAGAAACTCGCCAGGATACGCCAGAACAATGAACGCACAGGAAACCCTCAAACAGGAAAAGCCCAGCGGCGTGAACCACTGGGCTGGGGGTGACGCTAGGCCATTATTGCGCTTTTTGCGCTTGCTGGGCTTTCCAGGCCTGGAACTCTTTCCATTCGGCGCGGCGCTCGGCTTGCTTCTTGACGATATCGTCGTACTTCTTCTGCTGGTCGGGCTTGAGCACGGCACGGATATCGGCCTGGGTTTTCTGCTTGCCGGCGGCGATTTCGTCCTGCATCGCCTTCTGGTCAGCGGCCGGGAGTTTGTCCAGGTACTTTTGGGTCAGGTCTTTGCGGGCGTGCCATTGGTCACCCATCAGCTTGCGGATCTGTTCGCGCTGTTCCTTGCTCAAGTCCAGCTGGCTGAACGGGCCGCCTTTGCCACGCGGGCCGTGTTCACCGTGGCCTGGGCCACCCATCATGCGGCTTTCAGGCCCACCCATCGGGCCTGGGCCTTCCGGCATTGCCATGGCAACGGTGGGCAGGGCGGTGGCGAACATCAAAGCGATAAGGGTCTTGCGCATGGTGATTCTCCTGTCTCTATTCCGGTGAGTCCGGATGTGAGTAGGTTACGCAGAGCAAGGTCAGCGGCGGTCAGGGGAGGGTAAAGCTTCGGTAAAGACGGGTTTGATAGGAACTGACAAAACCCTTGAGGCTGATGAGAACAATGGTGGGAGCTGGCTTGCCTGCGATAGCCATAGGTATCTACACAACTGTGCAGTTCGCCGCAGCCGCTGGTAACCACGATGCGAAGCGAGTCGCTCTTGATCTTGATCTGCTTTTGATCTTAGGCGCCCCG
>NZ_LYSO01000107.1:0-21156 GCF_001728935.1 Pseudomonas sp. AP42 | reverse complement strand
CGGGGCGCTTAAGATCAAAATCAAAAGCAGATCAAGAGCGACTCGCTTCGCATCGTGGATATCGGCTATCGATGGCATTCGTCGCATAGGCGCCACACGCTCCGGGGTGTTCATCGCGCTTAACCCGTTGACGGCCGTCATTTGCGGTACGGTGCTGCTGGACGAACCGCTGACAATGCCGATGTTGCTCGGCGGCGCGATCATCCTGCTGGGTATCTACCTGTGCAACAAACCCCTTGCGCGGGGCAGGGCAATGGGGATTTGATAAGAGTACGGACAAACCCGGTTACGCTGTGTAGAATCAGTTTACGCATACAAGAATATGGACTTGCGCTCACGCAAGCCTCGGCCGTCAGAGACTGATGACACCATGAAGCTACTTGGCTCCCCCCTCATCTTTGGTGACTTCCTCGCCCGCAGCGTGCGGGGCCTCTCTTGTGCGCCACCCTCCAGCCTCATCCTTGCTCGCAACTAATCAATTGCTACCTACAAGAATGATGAGGCACCTAACATGACCGACCAACTCGCAAACCCAATGGGCCTGATGGGCTTTGAATTCATCGAATTCGCCTCGCCCACCCCAGGCACCCTGGAGCCGATCTTCGAGATCATGGGCTTCACCAAAGTGGCGACCCACCGTTCCAAGAACGTGCACCTGTATCGCCAGGGTGAGATCAACCTGATCCTCAACAACGAACCCGACAGCCTCGCTTCCTACTTCGCGGCCGAGCACGGCCCGTCGGTGTGCGGCATGGCGTTCCGCGTCAAGGACTCGCAACAGGCCTACAAGCGTGCCCTGGAGTTGGGGGCCCAGCCGATCCACATCGACACCGGCCCGATGGAATTGAACCTGCCGGCAATCAAAGGCATTGGTGGTTCGCCGTTGTACCTGATCGACCGTTTCGGCGAAGGCAACTCGATCTACGACATTGACTTCGTGTACCTCGAAGGCGTTGATCGCAACCCGGTAGGCGCTGGCCTGAAGGTCATCGACCACTTGACCCACAACGTTTATCGCGGGCGCATGATTTATTGGGCCAACTTCTACGAGAAGCTGTTCAACTTCCGCGAAGCGCGTTACTTCGACATCAAAGGCGAATACACCGGCCTGACCTCCAAGGCCATGAGCGCGCCGGACGGCAAGATCCGTATCCCGTTGAACGAAGAATCGTCCAAGGGCGCCGGGCAGATCGAAGAGTTCCTGATGCAGTTCAACGGCGAGGGCATCCAGCACGTCGCGTTCCTCACCGACGACCTGGTCCAGACCTGGGACGCGCTGAAGAAGATCGGCATGCGCTTCATGACCGCGCCGCCCGACACTTACTACGAAATGCTTGAAGGCCGCCTGCCGAACCACGGTGAGCCGGTGGACCAGTTGCAATCGCGTGGCATCCTGCTGGATGGCTCGTCGGTTGCCGGTGACAAACGTCTACTGCTGCAGATCTTCTCGGAAACCCTGATGGGCCCGGTGTTCTTCGAATTCATCCAGCGCAAAGGCGACGATGGGTTTGGCGAGGGCAACTTCAAGGCGTTGTTCGAGTCGATCGAGCGCGACCAGGTGCGTCGTGGTGTACTGACCGCCGATTGATGACGGGTTAAAGCAAAAAAGCCCAGTTTTAACTGGGCTTTTTTGTGCGTGATGCATCGTGTTGCAAATGCCATGCGGTTTACTGGGAACAGGTGTTTCTTCAACAATCACACAGAGGGCAGGACGCAGAAAAACCTGCGCTTCCACTATGAAGAGGCTCTCTTATGAATGTGAATTCTCCTGCCCCTCAACGCCCGATCGGGTCACCTATATCCATGGAGCAGTCGGGCCCCGCGCGCAATGTCCGTTCAACCGGTGATGCAGATCCGGTCGATCAAGCGCGTAAAAAGTTTCTCGATGACAATGAAACCGAGTACTTGGGCGGCACACTCAGCGCAGAGGGATATCGGTGGGTGAAGGCAGCAGTCTCTCGCGATAAACCGGGTGTGCAGGTCTCGACATTTGCCGTTGATGGCGTTCAGTCCAACGACATGATGGTGATCAAGCGCGTGCCGCCTACAGAAGAGGGGCCTAATCTCGTCCTGTATATGCCGGAAGAAGACGTGACATCGTTTCATGAGTTCAAAAATGCAGAGGAGATGACTGCCTGGCTCAAGGATGTGGCCAGCGACCCGACCGAGCGCAAGCGATTTACCGAGCATTTTTCCAGTGATAAAGCGCCGAAACAGGAGGATCGGGTTAACAAGAAGTTCGGCGAGTTCGCTGATGGCGACATCAATGCAGTCGTGGGCAGTTTTGGCTATGAGACGGGTGATATTTTCGAACGGTTGAACAAAGACGTTTCAGTGCCACCGGTTCAGATCAGTGGGCTGGTGCGCACGCAGCTTCACAACGTCACGCCAGATGGAAAAGCGACCTATATCGGGTATCCAGAAGATGGTAAGAAATTACTTTATACCTACGACGCTTATGGAAACATGCACGGCAGCAATGGGAAAAAATGGTTTTTCGCTCAAAACGGGTTGAACGACAACAAACCGCTGGAACCGATGACGCTTAACGAATTCACCAAGAAAGTTGCCAGCGTTTCATTGGACAATGCGGGCGCCAATGATATGCGCGGGCTCCTGGATGAGTTCGTGAGGCAACTCAGAAACCCGTTGCGCGGTATTGGAATGGCGCTCAAAGAGCTAGGCGTGCCTGGCGACGTTGCCACCTCCATCGAAGAAATACTGAAGAATCCAGCGAAAGGAACGCTGCTTGAATTGAACCATGACAATCGGATCGGCAAGGTGTTTGGGGTTGATAAGGAACAGATGGATGCCACCCTGGAAAGGGGGGGCAGTCAAGTCCAAAGCAATATTCCCCACTATGGCGCATGGAGGGATAGATTCAACGACGTGGCCGATGTCATCGAAGGGCAGGTCGGCACTTACAAAGAGCCGACCACTCAGGTGAAGACCTGATTCAATCCAGGCTGTAATACAGAGGGGTAAGGATGCCCCCATAACCCCATCCAATCCCAGCCGGCCTTTCAGGCTCGGCGCTGACGCACCAAGTGCTTGAACCCTTCATACACCAGCACCATCACCGCCAGCCAGATCGGGATATAGGTCAGCCATTGCCCACCCTGGATGCCTTCACCCAATAGCAACGCCACCGCCAGCAACAGCACCGGCTCCACGTAGCTCAGCAGCCCGAACAGGCTGAACGCCAGCAAGCGACTGGCAATGATATAGCTCACCAGCGCCGAGGCACTGATAAGGCCCAGCATGGGAATCAATGCATAGAGCTTTGGGTGCCCATCCAGCACGGCAAAGCCTTGTTCGCCGCTTTGTACAAACCACCAGGCCACCGGCAGCATCAACGCCATATCCAGCCACAGCCCACCCAGATGGTCGGTGCTCAGGTACTTACGCACCACGAAGTACACCGGGTAGCCGATGATCACCACCAGTGTGGCCCAGGAAAAACCACCGGCCTGATACAGCTCGTTCAACACGCCCAGCGCGGCAAACACCACGGCGATCTGTTGCAGCCGTGAGAGGCGCTCGCCGTAGACCAGGCGCCCGGTGAGCACCATGGTCAACGGCAGCAGGAAATACCCCACCGACACGTCCAGGCTGCGCCCATTGAGCGGCGCCCACATGAACAGCCACAACTGCACGCCGAGCAGGGCAGAAGACACCAGCACGCCGCCAATCAGCCGTGGCTTAGCCGCCAGCATGCGCAGCAGTTCCCACACCCTGCGCCACTCACCGCTGACAATCATGAACACCGTCATGCAGGGCACGGTGAGCAACATGCGCCAGCCGAAAATTTCCAGGCCACTCAAGGGGGTAAGCAGCGATGTGAAGTAATACATCACCGCAAACAACACCGAGGCCAAGACCGATAACACCACACCTTTAGACACACTGTCCTCGCGAAAGCCGATTATTTCGTCGGCAGTCTACAGGCGTGCCAACCGACCGGATACAAAATGCCCGACATCGTTGAACCCCGGCGAGGACGAATGCCCCGGCGTGACCAACGAATCAATGAACGCCTCGTCTTCGGCACTGATCTTCACCGCCAGCGCGCCGGTGTAGGCGTCCCACTGCGCCTCGGTCCGTGGCCCCACAATCGCTGAGCTCACCGCCGCATTGTTCAGCACCCAGGCGATTGCGAACTCGACAATCCCTACGCCACGCCCTTGGGTGTATTGCTGGATCTGCTGGGCAATGCGCAGTGATTCAACTCGCCACTCGGTTTCCAGGATGCGCTTGTCCTGGCGCGCGGCACGGCTGCCGGGTTCAGGCGTGACGTCTGGTACGTACTTGCCGCTGAGCACCCCTCGGGCCAGCGGGCTGTAAGGCACCACGCCCAGCCCATAAGCCGCTGCAGCGGTAATCTGTTCCACCTCGGCCTGGCGATTGACGATGTTGTACAACGGTTGGCTGATGATGGGTTTATCAACCCCCAGGCGTTCAGCCACGCGAATCACTTCGGCGATGCGCCAACCCCGATAATTGGACAGGCCCCAATAGCGAACCTTGCCCTGGCGGATCAGGTCACCGATGGCGGACACGGTCACCTCCAACGGCGTGTCGTGGTCTTCGCGGTGCAGGTAGTAGATGTCCAGGTAGTCGGTGTCCAGGCGTGCCAGGCTGGCGTCCAGCGCAGTGAACATACGCTTGCGGCTCAAACCGCTGCGGTTGGGCACGCCATCGGCAGGGCCGAAGCCGACCTTGGAGGCCACCACCCAATCGTGGCGGTTGCGTGCAATCGCCTCACCGACGATTTCCTCGGAGCGCCCGCCTGTGTACACGTCAGCGGTGTCGATGAAATTGATGCCCTGGTCCCAAGCCTTGTCGATGATGCGCAGCGAATCTTCGGTGCTGGTCTGTTCGCCAAACATCATGGTGCCGAGGGTCAGAGCGCTGACCTTCAACCCGGAGTGGCCCAATGTGCGGTAAATCATGCAAAGCTCCTCATGGCAGGCAAAATGTAAGTGATGCAATACCAGACCCGAGCGCTCTGGAACAAGCCCTGGACGCATTTCTTCATGTGCGTAGCAAAGTCACGCAGCGCGCCTGTAAAAAACGGTGCAGCACTTTCACGCGTTCCGACACTTGCAGGCGGTGCGGGCACATCAGGTTGAACGGCGCGGGTTCGCCTTGCCAGTCGGGTAGCAAGGGTACCAACCGCCCAGCCTGGATATCACGGGCCACATCCAGGTTGGCTTTATAGGCAATGCCATGCCCCGCCAGCGCCCAGCGGCGGACAATCTCGCCGTCATCGCTGAGGTAGTCACCGCGCACCTCGACTTCTTGAAGCAACGGCCCCTGGCGGAAATACCAGGTGCTATTGGCCTGGCCCCGGCGCATATAGCGCAGCGTGCTGTGGTGGGCCAGGTCTTCGGGCTTAAGCGGTGTGCCGTGGCGCGCCAGGTAGTCGGGGCTGGCGCAGGCAATGCGATGGTGATCGGGTACGACCGGCAGGGCCACGAGGCTGGAGTCCCTCGGCACGCCAAAGCGCAAGGCAATGTCGACGGTGTCGCGAAACAAGTCGGCATTGCTGTCGTTGAGCAACAGTTGCAAGCGGATATCAGGGTGCTCCAGCTTGAACTCGTCCAGCCAACCCAGCAGCACATTGCGGCCAAAGTCCGAGGGCGCGGCCAACTGCAATAGACCACTTAGGCTCTGGCCTTGTTGCTTGATGGCGTGCTCGCCTTCCGACAACGCCTCCAGCGCCACCCGCACACTGTCCAGGTAGCGCCGTCCTTCTTCGGTCAGGCGCATGCTGCGGGTGGAGCGGGCGAGCAGACGGATGCCGAGGCGGGTCTCAAGGCGCTTGAGCGCAATACTCGCCGCCGCTGGCGTGAGGCCCAGGCCACGGGCGGCGGCCGTGAGGCTGCCGGTGTCGGCACTGCGCACGAAGACTTCAAGGTCCAGAATCGAGCTCATTGATAAAAATCCTTTAAAGATCTTGTCGTTTTACCCGGATTTTTAATCGATTACCAAGCTGGGAAGATGAACGCTCACTTTCTGACCCAGGTAGTTTTCTCATGACCTCTTCTCTGAGCGGCAAAACCATCATCGTTATCGGCGGCAGCAGCGGTATCGGCGCGGCAGTGGCCCAGGCAGTCTTGGCGCGCGGCGCGAAGGTGGTCGTGGCCGGGCGCCGCTTGGCGTCAAGTTCCGCCAACGGTCTGCGCAGCGAGCCGGTGGACGTCACCGACAGCGCCTCTTTAAAGCAACTGTTCGAAACCGTGGGGCGGTTTGACCATCTGGTCTACACCTCGGGGCCTTCAGTACGGGCCAAGGCTTTGATTGAAACCGACCTGAATGAAGCCCAGGACAACTTCGATGTGAAGCTCTGGGGCGTACTACGCGCCATTCAACACGCGCTGCCCTTTATGCATGAACAGGGCAGCATCACCCTGACCTCGGGCCAACTGGGGCGCAAGTTGGCGGCAGGGCAGTTCATCAAGACGGGCATTAACGCTGCGACCGAGGCCTTGGGCAAGCAACTGGCGAAAGAACTGGCGCCGCGTCGAGTCAATGTGATCAGCCCGGGGGTGATAGACACACCGGCCTACGCAGGGCTTGGCGAAGAGCAGCGCTTGGCGATGTTTGCCAAGGCGGGCCAAGGGTTGCCGGTTGGGCGGGTGGGGCAGGCGCAAGAAGTGGCGGCGGGGTATGTGCTAGCCATGGAAAATGGCTTTATGACCGGGGCAGTGGTTGATATCGACGGTGGCGGGCTGTTGTAAATACATGACCAAAGTGGGAGGGAGAAGCTCCCTCCCACTTTGAAGGCGTCAGGCCTTGAGCGTACGCGTCATCCGCAACGCCAACACACTCCCACCCACAATCACCGCCGCCAGCAGGTACAACGCCACATCCGTAGACCCGGTGGCATCCTTCACAAAACCCACGATATAGGGGCTGAGAAAACCCGCCATCTGCCCCATGGAGTTGATCAACGCCAAGCCACCCGCCGCCGCACCCGCGCTGAGCATCGCGGTGGGCACCGGCCAGAACATCGGCAGGCCGGTCAGGGCGCCCATGGTGGCGATGGTCAGGCCGAGGATGGCAATGGCCGGCGTGGTGGCGAAGTTCACTGCAATGACCAGGCCGAGGGCGCCCATCAACATCGGCACCACCAAATGCCAGCGGCGCTCCTTGCGCAAGTCGGCGGAGCGACCCACCAGCAGCATGAACACCGCTGCCAGCAGATACGGAATAGCGCTGAGCCAGCCAATCACCAGGTTATCGCTGAAGCCCATGTTTTTGATGATCGACGGCAGCCAGAAGTTGATCGCATACACGCCACTCTGGATGCAGAAGTAGATCAGGCCGAACGCCCAGATCGCGGGGTTCTTGAACACTTCGGCCAGGGAGTCGCTGGTGGTTTTGGGTTTGTTCGCCAGGTCCGTGGCTTGGTCGGCTTCCAGCACTGCACGCTCATGGGGCTTGAGCCACTTGGCGTTGGCGAAGCTGTCACTGAGCAAGAAATAGGCGAGGGCGCCGAGGATTACAGTCGGGATGCCTTGCAGCAGGAACATCCACTGCCAGCCCGCCAAGCCACCTTGGCCTGCGGCGAAGTGATTGAGAATCCAGCCGGAAAAGGGGCTGCCGAGCAAACCGGACACCGGGATCGCTGACATGAACAGTGCCATGATCCGCCCGCGGCGAAAGGTCGGAAACCACTGCGAAAGGTACAACACCACCCCTGGAAAGAAGCCGGCTTCAGCGGCACCCGTAAACAGGCGCAAAGTGTAGAAATGCGTGGGCGTGGTCACAAACAACAGGCATGTGGAGAGCGTGCCCCACACGATCATCATCAACGCGATCCAGCGCCGTGGGCCGAACCGGGTCAGCGCCAGGTTACTCGGCACGCCGCACAGCACGTAGCCGATAAAGAAAATCCCGGCCCCCAGGCCGTACACGGTTTCACTGAATTTCAACGCATCGAGCATCTGCAACTTGGCAAAGCCAACGTTTACCCGGTCGAGGTAATTGAACAGGTAGCAGATAAAGATGAAGGGGATCAGGCGCAGGGTAACGCGCTTGTAGATGGCGTTTTTATCGTCATCGCTGGCCAGTGCGGCAGTGGCGCTCTGTGACATGGGATTCTCTCTTTATTATGATTTTTCGCGGTGCGAGGGTAACGTTGACCGCCCTCACAGTCTCGGTGACGTGACGGGCAACTGTCTTTGTGCTGGCGCACAGTCAAGCCCTCTTTGCGCTGTGCCGGTGAACAACCTTTTTCAGGAAATTAGCCTCATGTTCGAGCTGGATCATGCCCTGGCGCAGGAGATTGTCGATCGCACCATGGCGATCCTGCCCCATAACGTCAATGTCATGGACAGCCAGGGCTTGATCCTGGGCAGCGGCGAGCCGGAGCGTATCAACACGCGCCATGAAGGTGCGCAACTGGTGCTGGCCAATGGGCGCGTGGTGGAAATCGACGGGCAGACCGCCAAGCACCTCAAGGGCGTGCAGCCGGGCATCAACCTGCCGCTGCTGCATGATCAACGCCTGATCGGCGTGCTGGGTATCACCGGCGAGCCGGATGGGCTGCGCACCTATGCCGAACTGGTGCGCATGACCGCTGAAATGCTGGTCAGCCAACGCCATCAGCAAGCCGAGCAACAATGGCGGCGCCAGCGTTGCGATGATCTGCTGGCCCTGCTGTTGGCCGACAGCGGCGACTCCCCGCGGCTGGTGGACGAAGCCCAGCAACTGGGGCTCAAGCCACAACTGGCGCGCACGCCGTACCTGTTTGAACTGGGCCCGGGCCAAACGGCGGAGGCTTTGAGCGCCTGGCTCGCCAGCCGTTACCCGGACAGTTGGTGCGTCAGTTCTGCGCAGTTTTCCTTGCTGTGGTGCCGACCCGCCGCGGTGCCGGTCGATAATCCCCGCTTGTTGGAAAAGCTCGACGGCCTGGGCTGGAACGTCCTGCGCGTGGCCATCGGCGGGCAAGCGGAAGGTTTGGCGGGGCTGCGCCGCTGTTACCGCCGGGTCGGTGATCTGCTCGCTTATGGCCGCGATCTCCTGCCGCAATCGCGGCTGTTAACCCTCAACCGCTATCGCCTGCCGGTCATGCTTTGGCGTCATCGCAACGACGACGCCCTAGACGAACTGCTCAACCCGTTGCGCAAAGTGTTGGCCAAGGACAGCAACGGGCAACTGCTCGCCACGTTGCGCAGTTGGTGTGAACACGACGGGCAAAGCCAGGCGTGTGCCGACGCCTTGGGCATTCACCGCAACAGCCTGCGCTACCGCATGGAGCGAATCGCTGAACTCAGCGGCGTGGATCCGCTGACGCTCGATGGGATGCTTGCCTTGTACCTGGGCGTCCAATTGCTGCCCCAGAGCGAACGCTAAAATTCGCACGATGTTATTAGCTGTTCTCCCTGTCACGGCTTACGTTTTTCAAAACTGGCGATGAACTCATCAAGGATGCGCTTGCTTTCGGCAACCTCCTCGGCACTAGGCCCGCGAATGTTGGCCCACGGGTCCGGCTTGGGCACGACCGAGCCGTAGCGGATGCGTACGGATTTGAGGATTGCATCCCACACGGCCATGGCTTCGTAGTCGGTGAGGGAAGGGTTAACGGGTTCTGGTGACGCGGGTTGTTGCCAGAGAGGCAGTTCGTAGCCTTTGTTGGCGAACTGGGGAAGGGTCCAGCGCACTAGGTCTCCGGGTTCGTTGGGATCAACTGGCTCTCCTTTCATGCCACCCGCCGACAAACGGATGCTCATGCCAGGCCGAGCCAGCGAAGGATTGTCCCGGTAGTTTTCGCTCACAAAGAGTATTTGACGGTGAGTGTCATCGCTGAAGCCGATCAGGGACTCTTCGGCTTGCATGCCGGCCAACGTAATTTTCCTTGCCCGCAAATTTTCGTAATCCCCTGCGAGAAAAATTTGCCCGTCTTTGGGAGTGCGGACGTGCAAGCGTTCTTCATCATCAGGCGACAGAGCGTTGATATAGATACTCAGCGAAACATCTGAGGCTGGTGGGCTAAAGTCGAAACTAGCGATCTCCTGATCGTGATGACTGCGAATGACAACCGGCCCAAGCGCAAACCCCGCGCCTGCGGTTTCAGGGGTGACTTTGAAGATCTCTTTTGAGAGTTTTAACAGACGATCTTCAACAGGAGCGGTATTACCCTTGAAGGAGTCAGCTCGGAGCATGACGTAGACGTCATCGACCAGCAGGTGGAGTTCGTGAACGAAAGTCTGACGCGGTGTTGGACGCCGATAGTATTGCAACATGACACTTTGCGGTGTCTGCGCTTTGGCTGACACCAGCATTGATACGTCATCCATCTCATAGTTCTTGACCGCGGCGATCCGGCTGGCCCGTTCCTGCAAAGCAGCGGAAAAACGTTGCTGTGACACACCCTCGCCCAACACCCGCACTTCAACGGATGCATGATCAGCCCCCAGCCCGTAATACAACTTCACATCCCCGCCCCCCGTCCAGCTGGCGGGCAAATCTACCAGCCCACGGCCCAGCGCCCAGGTGCGCATGTTGCTGGTCAATTCGTGCACGGTTTGTTTCTCCTGTTCACTGGGTTGTTTGAAGGTGGTGCACCCTGCAAGCGATCCAAGCAGCAGGCATGTAAAAAAAACGGTCAGCCTGCGCATAGAGGCCTCTTGGCTTTCGCCGCGATCTTGATCAGGGAGTAGAGGGTGAATTGTTGGGTGAGCGGGTTGGCGTAGGAGGCTTCATGATCGAACCCTGGGGACTGCACTTGCTGGCGGACAGAACCCTGGCGGACCTGCCTGATCGGCGCGCGGCCGGAGCTCACCGGTACGGTGCCGTCGCCAGCGCCGTCCTGCATACGGCAATGCAGTTCCCAATAGCTGGTCTGCACGGTCTTCACTGGTGCATTGGGGTCACCCCGCGGGGGCATTACGCTTTCGGCTTGCCCGCCTACGTACAACGGGCTTCGCCCGTCGTCACGCACCTCATGCATTTGCAGGCTGGACACCGTGAAAGCATCCGGGCTTGAGGCATAAGGGCCATTGAGGCGAGACCCGCGACGCATTTCCCAGGTGATGGATTCGAAACTGGGGTGCTTATCGTCGTTGCCGTAGTAAACATAGGTTTGCGGGTGGTAGGAGCCAGCGATTTTCTGATGGAACCGCTTCGCTTCCGACATGTTTTCCTCAAAATCTTCCCACGTAATCGGATCCCCATCCTTCGGTGCCAACCACTCTTCACGCAACAATCCCCACCAGCGGTCACGGCGTAGATAAATCTCTTCGTAAGGATCCTTTACCGGTTGACGCGGCATAGCCGGGGCTCCACGTTCGTCAATCAGCCGCAGCCAGCCCGGGGCGTAATCCTGGGTGGGCAGCAATTGCAAGGCACCGGGTGCCTGCGCGAATACAGCGGTGACCTCCTGACCGGTGGGGCCAATGACCGCGCCGGCAATGGGATCTTCGTCGCGCATGCCGACCTTGCATCGACGGTAAGCGACCGGCGCCCCGATGGCGGGCATCACGCCGTGCACGACGCCGGCAATTTTGTCGGCCATACCCGGTAGCTGCCCGCATCGACGTGCCACCAGCCCGCCCATGGAGTGGGTAACCAGAATCACCTGTTGGCAGTTGCGACCGTACTGCTGCATGAGTTCATCAATACGCACAGCCAGCCTTGAAGCGGCCTCCTCGTTGGAGTCCAGCCAGTTGTAACCACAGGCATGCACCGGCATACGGTAGCCACCACGCGCCGCCAACTCGTCCGAAATAATCGACGGCAACTGCGCCGCCAGGTTAGCGCCCAACCCGGGCATGGCGATGGGCATTTCAGGTTTCAACTCGGTGACTTGAACTGGGCCGGGCTCGACACTGCGGGTGTGCAGATGCTCAGGCCGAATGTCGAATTGCGGCCATTTGTGCGGCATGAATTCGCTGTTAAGGGTGTCTTCAAGCCACAGAAGAAACGCGTGGTAGCTGGTTTCGCTGACTTCGCCCCATCCGCGCTCTTCGTAGCGCTTGGTCAGAGCCAGGATGGTTTTTTTCCTGTCCGGTTCTGGCGGCACTATGACCGTGCCGACAGAGCGCTCCGGCACCGCGCCTTTGTTATCAACCTCTACCCTGGCGGGGTGCAACAGTTGCTGTCGTATACCCGCCTTTTTGTTTATCCAGTTCAGGGCCAACCACATATTCTTACCCATGAACCCCGCATCCAACCGCCAGACGGGAGCCGCCTTATTCTTTCCCTTTCCTTTCTCCGGTTTGCTCTTCAAATTCGACCCCATAATCCCCGGCACAAAAATCACCGGCAGCACCCCGTCCGGCGGCAATATGCAGTGCACCGGGTCGGTGATATGGCTGGGCGTGAGGGTCCAGGTATGCACAGGGTTGCCCCGGGCGTTATAAGAGAGCGGCGCTATGCGTGGCATTTGAGAGGTATCGGCCATGAAATTCTCCCTGAATCGAGGGCGCTGCTGCCGTTCGGCGTGGAGCCCCCCGGATTGATATTGTCTGGAATCTTCTGGGCCACACTCTATTAGCGTGCAATTGCGAGCCTCAAGGGAGCGTGCGCATTAAAGAGGCGTCCTACACTGCTGAAAGTCGTTGCTGACAGATAGATCAAACAAGCCGGCCCGTAGGTTTGGCGTTTATTCATCGCGGCGTGTCACTTTGTAGGAATGAACAACAAAACCCCATCCACACTTGTGCATCGGCCCCGCGTCATTGCCCCAGCCAACTGGCAGCATGGGCGTTATAAAAACCGGAGAAAGCCCATGAAAATCGTGATCGCCCCCGATTCATTCAAAGACAGCCTGAGTGCCGCAGGCGTCGCCCAGGCGATTGCCGAGGGGTGGGCCCAGGTCTGGCCGGCTGCGCACGTGCTTCAATGCCCGATGGCTGATGGCGGGGAAGGAACGGTGGATGCGGTGCTCGCGGCGTGTAAGGGTGAGCTGCGCAGGCAAACGGTCCGAGGCCCGCTGGGCGACAGCGTCGAGGCGCGTTGGGGCTGGCTGGCCGACAGCCATACCGCAATGATCGAGATGGCCGAGGCCAGCGGTTTGCAACTCGTTGCGCCGGGGCAGCGCGACGCATGCTCCAGTACCACCTATGGCACCGGCGAGTTGATCCGCGCCGCGCTGGATGCCGGGGCGCAGCGCATCATCCTGGCGATTGGCGGCAGTGCTACCAACGATGGCGGAGCGGGGGCGATGCAGGCCCTTGGCGTGCAGCTCTTGGATAGCGAACGCCAGCCACTGCCGGCGGGTGGGTTGGCGTTGGCACGTCTGGCCCATATCAGCCTTGAGCAGCTGGACCCGCGCCTGGCACAGGTGCGTTTTGAAATCGCCGCCGACGTCAACAATCCCCTGTGCGGTCCTCACGGAGCGTCTTCGATTTTTGGCCCGCAAAAAGGCGCGAGCCCCGAGCAAGTGGCACAACTGGACGCTGCCCTTGGCCACTTCGCCGACCATTGCGCCCAGGTGCTGCGGCAGGATGTGCGCGACGAACCCGGCAGCGGCGCCGCCGGTGGTCTGGGCTTTGCCGCCAAGGCGTTCCTCGGTGCACAGTTTCGTCCGGGGGTCGAGGTGGTGGCTGAACTGGTTGGCCTGGATGAAGCGGTGCGTGGCGCCGATCTGGTCATCACCGGCGAAGGCCGCTTCGACGCCCAGACCCTGCGTGGCAAAACCCCGTTTGGCGTGGCGCGCATTGCCCAGCGACATGGCGTGCCGGTGATCGTGATCGCGGGCACCTTGGGCGACGGCTACGAGCAGATGTACGCTCATGGTGTGGACGCAGCGTTCGCCTTGCCGTCGGGGCCGATGTCACTTGAGCAGGCCTGCCACGAGGCCCCGCGTCTGTTACGCGAGCGGGCCTCGGACATTGCGCGGGTATGGCGCCTGGCAGCTACTCGCTGACCCCGTGCGCCAATCGTTCCACCCACTGCTCTTGAAACCCCTGCAGCGCCGCACCCGGCTGCTGCAAGTGCACAAGCTCAAGCATCGGGTCCTGCACCGCCGTGCGCACGCCGCTCAATTCCTCCAGGGTCGCCAAGCCGCAGAACGGCACATAGGCTTCGCTATAGCCACCCTCGTGCACCAGCACCAGGCGGCCCTGGCACAAACGTTCGGCGGCCAGACGCAGGGCGCGGGTCATTAACCGGAACGATTCGCTGTGCAGCAACATGCGCGCTAGCGGGTCGACGGCGTTGGCGTCATAACCGCAAGCAACGATGATCAACTCCGGTTCGAAGCGCTCCAGGGCGGGCAGCACGATGCGCTCCATGGCCTGTAGGTAGGTGGCGTGACCACTGCCTGGCGGCAACGGGATATTGATGTTGGCTCCCAGGCCGGCGCCCCGGCCGCGATCCTGCTCGCCGCTGTAACCGGGCGGGTAGCAGCCGTCCTGGTGCAGGGAAATCGTCAACACATCGGCCCGTTCTTCGAAGATCGACTGCGTGCCGTTGCCGTGGTGCACATCCCAGTCGATCACGGCGACTTTGCCCAGCCCGTTGCGGGCCTTGGCGGCCTCGATGGCAATGGCGATGTTGGCGAGAAAGCAAAAGCCCATGGCGCTGTCTGCCAGGCAGTGATGCCCCGGTGGCCGCGACAGCGAATAGGCGTTGTGCGCCTGGCCCTTGAGCACCGCGTCGACGGCGGCCAGGGTCAAACCTGCGGACAGTTGCGCGATCTCATAGCTGCCCGGCCCAATCGGTGCCTGGGGGCCAAGCTCACCGCCGCCGGCATCGCTCAATGCCTTGAAACGCTGCAGGTAAGCGCGGCTGTGGACGCGCAGCAGGTCCTCTTCACTGGCGGGCGGCGCGCTATGCAGGTGCAGGTGGCGGCTGAGTCCGGAGACATCCAACAGGCTTTTCAAGCGGCGCTTGGTCTCCGGTGATTCGGCATGCCCGCTGCCGGCCGGCGGCTGCACCCAGCCGCCCACGGGCAGGGTCAGCGCATGGGCGCCGGCGCTGTGCCACAGGCTCATTTCGTCGAAAAAAAATGCGGTGGTCAGGTTCATACCGGTTCCAGTTCAGTGGGGGAGTGGGGACGGCTGGCGACGATCATCACCAGGGACAGCAAGGTGATAGCGGCTGCACCGAGCAGCAACAGGCTGAACCCGCCGCTGGCTTCGATCAGGCGGCCGGCGAGCGCCGGGCCGATGGCCAGGCCGCCGCCGATGACCAGGTTGGAGGCGTTCATCAGCTTGCCGCTGTGATCGAGGTCGGCCAGGCAGGCCAGGATCAGCGGCAGGATGAAGGTCCAGGTGAATTTGAACAGCAGCGCGGCCAGGGCGAACCGCAGTAATGCAGGCTGGCCGAGCAACAGGAGCACCGCTGTTGCCATTAACGTGTAGCCCAGCAACAACAGCGCGCCACGGGGCAGGCGAGCGCCGATCAGTGAGGCGCTTGCGGCCCCGGCAATGCCCATCACGGTGGCGATGGCGAGGATTTCGCCACTGTGCTGCGCAGAAATCCCGGCACTGGCGCCCAGGGCACCGATAAAGGTCCACACCCCCCCGAGGCTGATGTAAAAGGCCAGGACCGCGCCAACCCCCAGGGCGGCTTTCCAGCGTGAGCCAGGCAATACCGGCTCGCGGTTGGCCGGCAACGCTGGGCTACCGGCGGGAAAAGCCCGCGCCAATGGCAGCAGCAGGGTCATCAACCCTGCCAGGATCAGATAGCAGGCATTCAAGCCAAACCGTTCGAACAAGCCAGGCAGCGCCACCAGGCCGAGGGCACCGACGACCAACTGCCCCATCACCCATAAGCCGTACACCCGACTGGGGTTGGCGGTGGTGGCGGCACTGGCCAGGCAGAGGATCATCAACGAGCCGCCGGCCAGGGCGCTGGCACCGCGCAACACCAGCAGCACGACGTAGGTGTCGGCGAGCATCGACAGCAGGTTAGCGGCAATGAACAACAGCGCCGCGACCCGGGCGGCGGTGCGCCAGTCAACTCGCTTGAGCCACCACCAGGCGGGCAAGGTCGCCAGGCTCATGGCGCCCAGTTCCACGGAAAACAAGTCGCCAATGCGCGCCGGGCTCAGTTGCCACTGGCTGGCCAACTGCGCGGCCACGGCCGGAGCGGTCATCAGGATGGTCGGGGTGATGGCGGCAAACAGCACGATCGCCGCCAGCCGTGCCGTCATTGCAGGGGTGGAAATGGGCATTTTCAAGCTCCAGGAAAGGGTTCAGAACACATGCACCAGGCGTAACAACGCCTCGGTGCCGGCGTAGCCATTGGAAGCCGCAACGTTTTGCGAAAGGCTGACCATCAGTTGGTTTTGCCGGTCGAGCCAATGCCCGAGTTCGAAGCCGTCTTGGGTATAGCGTTTGTGGGTGTCGTCGAGGCGGCGGTTGTTGAGGCGCAACGCGCCACCGTCGGCCTGGATCAGGCGCAGAGCGCCGTAAGTGGCGGCGCTGAAGTCATACGAGGCGAAGGCCTGCAAGCGATACAGCGGCGCTTGCTTGAGTTCGCTGCCAAAGTAATCGTCATTGCGGCCATAGAGCTGGGCTTCCAGGTTGGCTTCCAGTACCCATTTTTCGCCGATGCCGTGGGTGTAGTTGTAGACAAAGGTGGCGCCCCAGCGATTGGCACCCGGGGACACGTCCGGGTTTTGGCTGTGGTACTCACCCACCGGCACGGTGATCAGGCTCAACAGGCCGCTGTAGGTACGCGAGGCGGGGTCATTGACGAAAAACAGCGTGCCGCCCACCTGTGGGTCGCCCAGGCCGCGCTCGCGGCTGCGCTGATTGGCGCCGGGCAGGCGTGCGTTGATGTCGGCAAAGGGCAGGATGAATTGTGGCGTGCACAACGTGCCGCAGGCGTCGGTGAAATACACCTGGCGGTAAGCCACGGCGTTGACCCGCAGGTCGGCCTTGCCGGTGCTGTCGGCGGGGCCATGGAAATCCCCGGCACGTGTGGCGGGCAGGTACAACACACCCAGGCTGGTACCCGGTGGGGCGGCGAAAAAGTCGCGGGCGTTGAGGTCGGCCGCCTGGCTGTCGAGGCCGAGCAGGGTGGCGCACAGCGCTGTCAGGTTACGTAAGCATGTGGAAGTCATGAAGAAGCGTCTCGTGTGAGAAGGCCGAAAAAAGGGCAACAGCAGCCCGTGACCGTTGAAAAACGACCGTGGTAAACCGTGGGAGAAATGGGCAGGGTCAGTCGGGCGGGGCGTGCACCAGGTGCGCTATGCGTGCCTTGTCCTTGACGCCGAGCTTGGTGTAGATGGCGCGAATATGGTGGCGCACGGTATTGGGTGAGAGTCCAAGGTCGCGGGCCACTTCCTTGTAGGTCTTGCCCTCGCCAAAGCCTTTGGCCACATCGTTTTCCCGTGGGCTGAGCTGGGGCAGGGCGCGGTTGAGGCGCGCGGCCAGCAGCAATTGGTCGCCCACGGGGGACACCTGGATATGGATGTGCTTGCCGTCATGCCCGCGCTCGTCCAGCGGCACCGGTAGGGTTGGGCCACACCATTGCGGCCATTCGCTGAGCAGCAGGTCGACAAACCCGCGCTCGGCGCATTGCAACACTCCCCGTGGGTCGCATACCGCCAGGGCGAGATTGCGCGGGCTGGTCAGGGTTTCACGCATGGCCACCAAGGTGCGGATCTGGTTCGCCGAGACCGCCGCCACCAGGTGCAGCATCAGGTTATTGAGCAACTGGCAATCCTGCGCGTTGAACGTGGGCGCGGTGGGCTGGCGGTAGAGCGTCAGGTGGTGGCTGAGGTGGGTTTGCGCGTCGATATGGATCACACAGAGCAATTCACCCAAGCCGTAGCGTTGCCCCAACCAGTTCAAGGCGCTGCCGTTGGCGGGGTCGCGCATATCGATGATCACCGCCTCGCCGGGCGAGGCATGCACCCGGGCAACGGTCACGTCCAGATGACGGATCGACTGCCAGTCCGCCAGATAGTCGGGGGGCAACTGGTGGAGGTAGCTGTTGTGTTCGTGCGGCACCCCGTCGATGACCGCCGAGCGCCCCCACCAGGCACTGTCGAAGGCCAGCAAGTGGTTGAGGCGCGCCAGGGCATGGTGTTGAAAGTGTTCGATGTCCTGGTGTTGGGCCAGGCGTTGCAGGTCCAGGGTCAGGGTGCTGAAAGCCTGTAACAGGCTCGCGGGATCGAGACGGTTCATGGGTGTTCCTCTGTGGGACTTTTTTTGTTGTTCTCGTCACAGGGTGAAGGCCAAAGCGTCGGGTTGACGGGGCAGGGCCTGGGCTGAGTATCGGCGCTGCGCGCAGGGATCGCCATCGTTCAGATGCAGGATGGTGCTGGTTGGCCCGTGGGAAAACTCCGGCTCGTCAGGTGGGCGACTTAGCCTCTACACTGGCCGGCCAACTGTCTTTCATAGGATGAAATGCAATGCACGTGCCTGAACCGTCTATCGTGATCCAGCGTTTTACCGAGGCCCACCTGGAGGGCGTCGCCGCGCTCTACAACGAACCGGCTGTGTGCCGTCAGGTGCTGCAAATGCCTTTTCAGTCGGTTGAGATGTGGCGCAAGCGCCTGGTGATGGATAACGAGCGGCGCCTGCAACTGGTGGCGTTGCAGGGCGCTGAGGTGATTGGCCAATTGGGACTTGAGCAGTACCTGCGCGTACGCCAGAGCCACGTTGGCTCATTGGGTATGGGCGTGGCGCCCGCCTGGCAGGGCAAGGGCGTCGGTTCGCGGCTGTTGGCGGCCGCGCTGGAGGTGGCCGACAACTGGATGAACCTGCGCCGTGTGGAACTGACGGTTTACGCCGACAACGAAGCTGCGCACAACCTGTACCGCAAGTTCGGCTTCGAAGTGGAAGGGCGGTTGCGCGATTATGCCCTGCGTGATGGTGTGTTTGTCGACACCCTCAGCATGGCGCGCCTGCGCACATTGGCTTGATCCGGTAAGCATAGGGATCTATACAACTTCGATGAAAGCGGTGTGTCAGTCCCTGAATCTTTAACTGAACCACCGCCTTCGCAGGCAAGCCAGCTCCCACACGGGTTATGCATCGCCCACAAAATCAGCGCTTGGCACAGATCCTCTGTGGGAGCGGGCTTGCCCGCGATAGCGGCGTGTCAGCCGCTGAATCTTTAACTGAACCACCGCCTTCGCAGGCAAGCCAGCTCCCACACGTGTTATGCATCGCCCCTAAAATCAGCGCTTGGCACAGATCCTCTGTGGGAGCGGGCTTGCCCGCGATAGCGGCGTGTCAGCCGCTGAATCTTTGACTGAATCGCCGCCTTCGCAGGCAAGCCAGCTCCCACACGGGTTATGCATCGCCCATAAAATCAGCGCCCGGCACAGATCCCCTGTGGGAGCGGGCTTGCCCGCGATAGCGGCGTGTCAGCCGCTGAATCTTTGACTGAACCACCGCCTTCGCAGGCAAGCCAGCTCCCACACGGGTCATGCATTGCCCACAAAATCAGCGCCCGACACAGATCCTCTGTGGGAGCGGGCTTGCCCGCGATAGCGGTGTGTCAGCCGCTGAATCTTTGACTGAATCGCCGCCTTCGCAGGCAAGCCAGCTCCCACACGGGTTATGCATCGCCCATAAAATCAGCGCTTGGCACAGATCCCTGTGGGAGCGGGCTTGCTCGCGAAGGGGGCCTGACAGCCGACCAGATATTGGGTTTAGGTAGCGGCTAAAAAGTGGTGGCGATACCTGTGCCCTGTAAGGCAAACCCCACCGCGGCCTGCGCATGCAGCGCGGTAGTGTCAAGCAGCGGCAGGGCGCTGTGCTCCGGTTGGATCAGCAAGCAAATTTCCGTGCAGCCGAGGATGATCGCCTGTGCGCCGCGTGCCGCGAGTGCCTGGATCACCCGCTGATACACCTGGCGCGAGGCGTCACTGATGACGCCCACGCACAACTCTTCATAGATGATTCGGTGCACCGCCTTGCGTTCATCCGCGTCTGGCACCAGCACGTTGAGCCCTTGGGCGGCAAGGCGGGACTTGAGGAAATCCTGCTCCATGGTGAACGCGGTACCCAGCAAGCCCACCGTCAAGGTCCCGGCCTCCAGAGCCGCCGTCGCCGTGGCATCAGCAATATGCAGGAAGGGAATCGACACCGCCGCCTCAATGCGCGGAGCCACTAAATGCATGGTGTTGGTACACAGCACCACACAATCAGCACCCCCGGCCTGCAAGCGTCGCGCGGCATCTTCCAGGATCAGCGCGGCATCGTCCCAACGCCCGGCATGCTGAGCCTGTTCCACCGGGCCGAAATCCACGCTGTACATCAACACTTGCGCCGACCGCAGCGGGCCGAGCTGGTCGCGCACGCGCTGGTTGATAAGGCGGTAATACTCGGCGCTGGACTCCCAGCTCATGCCGCCGATAAGGCCGATGGTGCGCATGTAATGCTCCGGATAAGAGGATAAGGCTTCACCTTACACAACGAAGGCGGTTCATTTGAAGGCCGCACGCCCGGGTGAATGTTTGCCAACGCGACTAGGCGAGCCGCGCCTCAATGGTGAGGTCAGTTCGGGAACTGTTTAGCGTAGCAATACCACCTATACGCAGGTCACTGGTCTGGCGCCAGACGAGTAGAAAAATCCCAGCTCCCTTAGGACTACCTCATGAATATTGATCCGAACACTGCGTTGGCAAGGGCATACGCCACCAGCGACGCACACAGGACTGTCGTCGAGATTGCTCATTCAGGCGACCGCGGCAATCAAATTAAATATCGCCAAGTTTCATTGTCCACGGACCAAGTATTAGAGAGGTCACAACGTGCCGACGGATTTGCGGGTTCACTGAGTTCCGGGGACTCCGCAGAGGTGACCTTTGACTTCTCCAATCGTCCCGAAACGGGCGCCACAACCAGCCCGTTCACAGAAACACAAAAAGGCGTCATCCGTGAGACCCTGAATAATTTCAGCGATGCTGCAAATATCCGGTTTAAAGAGTCTGCCAATGCGCAATCCCATCATATGCAGTTTAAGGTTGATGGCAGTTTTAAGTGGCAAGCCCCTTGGTATGCACCGGTGTCCGATGACGAGCCCGGCAGGGTGCAGGTAACGCTGACCCAGAGCCATGCCGATGGGCTGGAAAAACCCAATAATTTTGGCCGTCACGTCATTGCAAAGGCTGCGGCCTTTAAAGTGGGGCTTCCTGACCCGACGTCCGCAACACCGGAAAATAAGTATGCGGAAAATACGCTGGCTTACACGGTCAGGAGTCCTTTTCTGGAAACCCGCTCAGACCATCGCTTT